>CAZCHT010000145.1:0-11466 GCA_964498705.1 uncultured Bdellovibrio sp.
AGGATGAATCGCATCCGCGCTTTTGGCTTTTGCACCTTGGATATTAGAATTGATATTTAAATAACTCTCGGCCGGAGTCGAGCCACCAATGCAGACTTTATGATCAGCCATTCTATACGCTCTAGAATTGATATCAGCATCCGAGTGCAATAAGACTGTTTCAATGCCAAGCTCTTCGCAGGCTTTGATAATTCGAACAGCCACTTCCCCGCGATTAGCAATCGCAAGACGTTTAATGGCTAGATTAGATAGATCTGTCTTCTTCAAAATCTGTCTCCCTTAGGCTTTCCAACTTGGTTTTCTATTTTCTAAAAACCCTTTAATACCCTCTTGCCCTTCATTTGATACGCGAAGTTCAGAGATAAGTTTAGTCGTTACATCTTTATGTTGATTTGGATTAAGCAATGATAATTCACGAAGTAGTTTTTTCGTGCGACGAACCGCTACGGGCCCATTCTCTTTATACATATGAAGGACGCGCTGGAATTCTTTTGTTCCTTCATCCTTGCTGCCGGCAAAGTTTACAAGTCCCAATGGCTGACCCTGAACATCCGTGAATACTTCAGCCGATGTCATAAAGAATTTTATTGCGGGCGTACATTTATCTAGTACAAAACTAGAAATAACGGCAGGTGCAATTCCTAATTTCACTTCACTGAAGCAAAACTTGGTGCCTGTTTCAGCGACAACGTAATCACAACACGCCACTAATCCCAAAGCCCCACCGAAAACAGCACCATGGACATGAGCCACGATCGGTAAATCTAGATTTTTCATCGCTGCAAACATTTCATATAATTTTTCTGAATCTTTCTTGTTTTCATCCAAAGAAAAATTCACCATCGATTTCATCCAGTTTAGATCGGCACCGGCACAAAACGCTTTGCCTTCGCCCGTTAAACCGACCGCTTTCAAATCAGAGCGGGCTTGCAGAGCCAGAAATGTTTGAGTCAGTTCTTCGATCATCTCGCTGTTGAATGCGTTTCTAACGTCAGGACGATTCAGCTTAATAAATGCAATTTGATCTATTTCTGTACATACAATTGTCTTCATTTCATCCTACATTCTGAAAACGCCCTGCTTACGCTCGGGCCATTTTTTATTTAAACTTGCGGCGATCCCTAAAGCCAGCACACGACGTGTGTCTTTTGGATCAATGATGCCGTCATCCCAGATTCTAGAGGTAGAAAAATAAGCCGAGCTTTCCGCTGCGTATTTATCTAGGATTGGCTTCTTGAAATCCGCCTGTTCTTGTTCTGACATCGTTACTTTTTTAAGTGCTAATTGATCTTTTTTAACTGTTAACAAAACATTGGCTGCTTGTTCGCCGCCCATCACTGAAATGCGCGCATTCGGCCACATCCACAACTGGCGGGGCTGATACGCACGTCCGCACATACCGTAATTTCCCGCACCGTACGATCCACCAATCACAACTGTGAATTTTGGAACGCTGGCGTTACTGACGGCCATAACCATCTTGGCGCCATGTTTAGCGATGCCTTCATTTTCATATTTTCTGCCGACCATAAAGCCTGTGATATTTTGTAAGAAAATAAGAGGAATTTGGCGCTGTTCGCAGAGCTCAATAAAATGAGCTGCTTTCAACGCGCTTTCGCTGAACAACACGCCGTTATTAGCAATAATGCCGACGGGGAAACCCCAGATGTGGGCAAAGCCCGTCACCAGTGTTTTTCCATACAACGGTTTGAATTCATGAAAATCAGATCCGTCCACAAGACGCGCGATCACTTCGCGAACATCAAAAGGTCGTTTTGAATCTTCGGGGATCAAGCCATACACATCTTCGACCGGATATTTTGGTTCTTGATACGGCTGTTGAGTGATCGGCATTTCACGACGTTTGTTTAAATGCTTCACGATTTCTTTTGTGATTTCTAATGCGTCTTCGTCATTTTCTGCAAAATGATCAGTAACGCCGCTGACTTCGCAGTGAACGTGCGCCCCGCCCAAGTCTTGCGCGGACACTTCTTCACCCGTCGCCGCTTTGACTAACGGAGGCCCACCTAGAAAAATAGTTCCGTTTTCTTTTACGATCACGTTCTCGTCACTCATGGAAGGAACATAGGCACCGCCCGCTGTGCAAGAACCCATGACCACCGAGATTTGCGAAATGTTTTCCGCCGACATTTGAGCTTGGTTATAAAATATGCGACCGAAATGATCGCGATCAGGAAATACTTCTGATTGCAGAGGCAAAAAGGCGCCGCCGCTGTCGACTAGATAAATACAAGGCAATCCATTTTCACGAGCGATCTCTTGCGCCCGAAGATGTTTTTTTACTGACAGAGGAAAATACGTTCCGCCCTTAACAGTGGCATCGTTGGCGACGATCATGACTTCGATACCAGAAACAACGCCGATACCGGTTACAACACCAGCACCTGGTGCTTCGTTGTCGTAAACATCCCATGCCGCTAGCGAAGAAAACTCAAGGAAGCTTGTTCCTGAGTCGACTAAAAATTCAATACGTTCGCGGGCTGATAATTTGCCGCGACTTTTGTGTTTCTTCAGCGCGTCCGCGCCGCCACCCATTTTTACGGTGTTGATGCGGTTTTGCAGTTCTTCTACAAGACCGGTCATAAATTTTTTGTTGGCCGCAAAATCACTGCCGGTAGAATCTATCTCTGTTTCAATAATAGCCATAACAAATCTCTTTTAGTTTTTTTCTTTCAATTGAAGTGCTGATTTTAATTTTGCCACGATTTTAACTTCAGACACGATGGCATCTTTATCATCAAAAATAAACAATGTGGTATCTACATTAGAAGCGGAATTCGATCTTAGCTCAGTTAATGCGGACTCGCGGGCTTCTGCAGATAATTCGTACCGTACGCGCAGAGAATCTGTTTCCTCGGTTTTACGTTTTTCATAGACAACTTTGTCGATTTGAAAACTGAACTCACCAATGGGTGCATGTCGCAGCCACAAGATTTTAAAGCTCTCGACACTGGCCGTGATGATCGCTGAATCTAACCATTCGCCGTCTTCATCCAAGTTTCTTGGTCGCTTAGGGATAACAACTTCAATTTGAGTGTCGTTCATTTTTGAAACCCGAAGGCCCATACCTAGGGTTGATGGTCTAAAAAAGTCTAGGAAATAACTCAATGCTTCTCTTGAAGCTTGAGGTGTCCACTTTTCCACATATGACATGAAGTCAACAATGTGAGGGCGGATGCCTTTGACTTCGAAAAATACTTTTAGGTTCTGCCACAACTTGTCTTCAGCCATACCATCAACCATGCCGTCAACCGCGCCACCAATCAGTTCCTGCGCTTGATTCCAGTTTTCAAGTACCTTTTTTTCAAATTGCGCCCGTTTATTCAACAGTGAATTCATCCAGTCCATTTGCATAACACCCTTTCGAATTTTTCTTTCTGTGACGGTTGTCGAAAACGTTTATCAAAAATATTGAAAAACTTTGAGTTTCATTTTGCCATTAATGACTTATCTGGCTATAGTGTCTAACATAAAATAGAGGTAATATTCTATGATGAAAATTCTAAGTCTGATAGTTTTTGTGATCCTTTTGTCATGGACATGGCATGTTGTACATAGCAGTGCCCCTATTGAGTTCGAGACGCACTCGGACATTCAATCGAAAATGAAAGAGTTGATCGAATCGACTATCAAATCTCGTAAGCCGGACACAAAAAGCGTGGAAATCGTTAAAATTTGGACCCGTGATGTCGGCGATCGCAAGATCCAAGCTGATTTTACATATCGTTTTATCGAAACAAATGCTCAGAATGAATCTACAGAGCGCGTAATTGACGGCCAAGCCATGCTTTTCCGTGATGTGTCTGACAATCCAAGCCTGGATCAGTGGACTGTTCAGTCTTTGGTGACCAAAGGTGATTCGATTTCGTTCAGTGAAGGTTCAACGGTCAGCCCAAATAATCAGGCGGATGACGAAAATCCATCTACAACTCAACCTCAAACTCCACCGTCAGAAAATCCGATGACTCCGCCGCTGCCAAAAGAGGGCGGGACCGCACCTCGATATGTACCAGGAACTCCAGAGCCTAAAAAAGAAGCTCCTAAAGCTACTCACTAGTTAGTTAACGTTTAAAGTTGCACTTAAAATGAACAATCCAAATATGACCGACCGTTTCGCAGTAGTCGATGAAAACGGTTGGATTTTTTTCGACAATCGACAAATCGAGGACGCGGCTGCCGCTAGAGATTTCTTTGCGCAGCTACATTATTTACCTAACCGCTCGTTTGCCTCAACGCTTATGGGTGAAAGTGTAATCGTGGAAGCATTTGATGCGCCATTGATTGTACAAGCTTTTGATTTCGATCCGGACGCTGAAAAAGTGACCATGGTTTTTAATTACGGTTACAAAATGGAAATCGAGACTGATACTTTCACGAACGACGTCCTACCCAAATTCTTTTTAGATCAATGGGATAGAATTTACGGCGAAACCAAACAAAGCATTCCATTTAGCTTTACTAAAAAGGCTTTGGGCGAGTTTTTCGATTGCCTAGATGAATTCGATGACGAATCGGTGGTCTTTAACGAACAACGCGTGGAAATCAAACCCTTGTGGCAAGACGAAACCGAAGTTCAAGGCGCTGACTGGTGGAATAACGTTTACACCGGCGACGGACCTGCGTGGAATATGGAAGCCCCAGCCACTGCACTCAAAGATAATCTACACAGAATGAAGCTACCGAAATCTCGCGTCCTGGTTTTGGGCTGCGGCGATAGTCACGATGCTGCGTTCTTTGCGCAAAGTGGTCACGTGGTAACAGCTGTGGATTTTTCAGAGCACGCAATCGAGCGATCTAAAAAACTCTACGGCCATATGCCAAACATCACATGGCTTCAAGCCGACGTGTTCAAATTACCAGACAGCTTCAACAACGCGTTTGATTTAGTTTATGAATACACATGTTTCTGCGCGATCAATCCCACTCAACGTGCACAACTAATCCAAGTTTGGTCGCGCTGTCTGCATGATCAAGGACAATTGATGGCGACACTATTCTGCATGCACAAACGCAGTGGTCCTCCTTTTGGCGGAACAGAATGGGAATATCGCGAGCTATTGAAAAAACGTTTTCAAACACTGATTTGGACTCGCTGGAGAAAGTCTGATCCACGCCGCCAAGGCCGTGAACTCTATATCCTGGCGCAAAAGCGGAAACTTCTATGAGTCTGACGTTTTCATTTGCTCAGACATCGGACGCGCAAACGATAGCTGATCTAGTGAATTCAGCTTACCGAGGCGATTCATCCAAAGTCGGCTGGACAACGGAAGCACATTTGCTGGATGGGCAACGAACCGACGCGAATGAAATCAAAAAAAAAATCGAAGAAAAAAATACCTACATTTTAACAGCGCACGATAACGGCGCACTAGTTGGCAGCTGTGAATTAATTCGTGATCCCGAGGCCAGCGAATTGTATTTTGGCATGTTCACTATCAAACCTACGGCACAGAACCGCGGTCTTGGTAAAGGATTTTTGAAGCACGTTGAAAAACTGGCTTTAGAGTGGAAAATAAAAACAATTAAAATGACCGTGATTACATTGCGCACAGAATTGATCGAATACTATGTTCGTCGCGGTTTTCGCGTCACTAATAAATTGATTCCGTTTCCCACAGAGGATCGTTTCGGTCTGCCGAAGGTTAAGAATCTTGAGATGGTTTATCTCGTAAAGGATATCCATGAGTAATGCTATTGAAGTAAAAAATTTAAAACGAGTTTATTATTCGTACCAGAAATCGGTGGGATTAATGTCTTCGATTCAAGGTTTGTGGAATCGTCGCCATATTGAAAAAGCAGCATTATCAGACATCAATCTGACTATTCCTGCAGGACAAGTCATAGGTTTGGTTGGCTCTAACGGCGCCGGCAAAACGACGTTAATAAAAACTCTGTCTGGCTTGATTCCAGCGACCAGTGGCGATGTTAAGGTGCTTGGGTATAATCCATTTGAACGCAAGAATGAATTCCTGCGCGATATATCTGTATTGCTAGGTCAGAAAAATCAATTGTGGTGGGATATAGCGCCGGTGGATAGCTACCAGTTATTGATGAATATATACGATCTCGATGTAAATAAAACGCAAAAGAAAGTTAAGGAACTGGCTGATATTCTAAACTGTACGCACGTTCTAGAAACTCAATTACGCAGGCTCAGCCTTGGCGAGCGCATGAAAATGGAAATCATCGGATCGCTGCTGCATGATCCAAAGATTTTATTTCTGGACGAGCCCACTATAGGCCTTGATATCGTCGCCCAAACTTCGATCCGTAATTTTTTATCAGACTATGTGAAAGAAAAAAAACCGACGATCATCCTGACCAGTCATTATATGGATGATATTTCAAAACTAGCAGATCGATTGGTTATTATCAGTAAGGGCAAAATATTCTATGATGGCTCAATTGATAAGTTCACACAGAAATCAGTTCAAAAGAAACGCTTGAAAGTTATTTTTGAAACGCCAGTAAAAGAAAATGTTCACATTTCTGCGGACATTAATTTAATCGCCGGCGCCATAGCCCTTGACCTAGAAGTCGAGCCCTCTAGAATCGCCGATACCATCACGCGTATTTCGCAAAAAGAGACGATCCAAGATATTTACACTGAAGAAATTGATTTCGAAGAAACCATCCGCGAATTTTTGAAAAGAGAATAATGAGACAGTTCCTCAAAAGAAATCTAGCTTTTGCCAAACTGGGTATCCAAACAAATTTGGAATACCGATTCAATTTCTTTATCGATGCGGCGGTACAACCGGCGATTACGGGATTGATCGAAGTATTCCTTTGGCTGGCGCTATTTGCCGCCGTTAAAAGTGATACGTTGAATGGTTTTTCGAAAGAAAGCTATTTAGCCTATGTGATTTGGTCATCATTCATCGGGCGAGTCGCGATCAGCTGGATGTATGAACACTTGATGATGGAAGAAATTGAAACCGGCAGTATCAATGCGATTATCTTAAGACCGATGACGTTCTTTGAATATTACTTAAGCCAGTTGTTAGGCTACAAACTGGTCGTATATGTCTGCTCGATACTGGTTCCGCTGTGCGTGGCTTTGTATTTCAAATTGCCTACGGATTTAAGCCGCTTTCCGCTGGTGACTCTATTGGTATTTTACTATTTGATTTTTATTCATGCGATGAGTTTCCTGACGGCGTGTTTTGCCTTTTTCTTAAATCGCGTTCGATCATTCACGCTGGTCAAAAACTTTACGATTTATATCATGTCGGGCGAACTATTCCCGCTGGATTTGCTGCCAGAGTTCTGGAAAAACTTATTTCTGAAATTACCATTTTCATCAGGTGTCTATATTCCCGTGGGCTACATCACAGGACGCGTGGGCACAGACATGGTGATGCAAGGATTTATCAACACAACGATCGGTCTGATCGTCGTGTTAGCCATTTCATACTTGGTGTGGAGAAAAGGTTTAGGGAGCTACAGTGGCACAGGTGCTTAGAAAGTACTTCCGACTATTTTCTATTCTGCTAAAGACAAGCTTCATAGCGGATTTAGAATTTCGCGTGAATTTCTCGCTACGAGTAGTAACAGATATTATTTGGTATATGATGCAGGTACTGTCATTTGAGGTGTTATTTAATTACACGCCCCACATCGGCGATTGGGACAGATACCAAATGCGCGTGTTCCTAGGGGTGCTGTTCGTAGTGGATTCGCTGTACATGATCTTTGTACAAGATAACGCCGACCGATTTGCAGACAAGATCAGAAAAGGCGAACTGGATTTCATTCTAGCAAAACCGGTTTCATCACAGTTCCTGGTCAGTTTTCAAAAGGTAGCGACAGCGAGCTTTGGCAATTTAATCATCGCCATTGGTTTTCTAATTTATTCACTAACCGCCATCGAAGATTTCAACTGGTACCGCCTGTTCTGGTTTATACTCGTGCTTCCTTCGAGTTTTATCATTGTGTACACATCACGGTTCTTTTTTACGTGCTTAAATTTAATCTTCGTAAAATCAGAATCGGTGCAGTTCTTATGGTACAACTGCTACAAACTAGGCATGCGCCCAGATTCGATTTATTTTCCATTTATGAGGTTAGTTCTGCTAACGGTATTCCCAATGGCCTTTGTAGCCAGCGTCCCCGCACGCATGCTGCTGGAACCACCGAACGCCCTGCTGATTGCCTGGAGCCTAGTGATCGGGCCGTTATTCTTGTACCTGTCGAATAAGTTTTGGAATTATTGCCTGCGGTATTATGCGAGTGCGAGTAGTTAAAAAGTTCTCAGAGACTTTTCAAATCTTTGAGAACTAAATTTCTGATTATACTTTTTCACTTCAGCAAATTCTGAATCTAATTAGAGTAAGTCTCAAAACTATTTTTCTTCACGGCAAGATTTGCCATAGTTGCCATCTGAATAAAAATACTCAACAAACGAGTCATCCCGTATTGATTTAAAACCACAGCATCCTGGGAAAATTCTTTCGAAACACTAATAGTTATTGGGTAAAGTAAATTATCTTCTTTAATTAAATTATCTGTTATCGAATTTTTTAGAATTGAATCTTCAGTTTGGGAATCCGAGCAAGTTATATTAAATATAAAAATCTCTTGCCGCTTCTTTACTAATCGTAAATTGCTTATTTTTTCCCTAGTATCATCTTGAATGTTTTCACGAACGTCAGGAACAACATTTATAATATTTAATAAAGTTGCCCCATGAATATTTGCGGTAAATAAGTTATCTAGATATGATCTCCCTATATTATCTTTTGAGTTGTTCAGACAAAAAATTAAAGACAAATAATCATTTTCAGGTAGTATCCATTCCCACATTCTATTTCACTCCATTCATGCAAAGATTATCATATTCCCACACCTCTTCACGACAACTGACTGGTTTTTTGCATGAACAATGTTGTAGTCGAGAAATATTTCGCACCTTATGTTCAGATCCTTACTCAAGATCTGGGCCGGCAAAAGCCTAATATATAATTACAAAAAAGAAAACGCCGAACTTTCACCCGGCTTTTTAGATCTTTTTACCTTCGATGGTTTGCAAAATTGGCTAACGAAAAAATGGTGCGACTTTCTACAAAGATAATTTTCTAAAGAACTAAATATCAAATTCTTTTTTATCAATAGCAAGATCGGCAATTGCTATAATATGTATAAATATGCTCAACAGCCTAGTCATTCCATATTGATTTACAACTACTGAATCCTGCGAAAATTCTTTAGAAACGCCGATACTTAATGGATGGAGAAATTTGTCATCTTTAAATAACTGGTCCAGCACCGAATCCTTCAAAGTTAATTCATCAGTTTTTATTGTAAGCTTGTCAAATGAACAAACCATAACTAAGTCATCAACTACCATTTTATTGGAATGCAACTTTTTGAATACTACGAGATCGTCTCTTTGAAGGGGCGAATATGTTACGTTGAAAACAAATACTTCTGGCCGATGCTTTATCTGTCGCAAATTATTAATTTTTTCTTTAACATCATCTTCTAGCTTTTTGTTTTCGGCAGAAGTAATATTTGCAATCTTCAGTATTGTTACGCCATGAATATTCTCAGTATATAAATTATCTAAATAAGTTTTTCCTTCTTTATCTGGAAAATTGTTAAGGCAAAGTATGACTGAAAGCTGATCGGCTTTCGGTATAACCCATTCCCACATACTATTTTACTCCTTTTAAGCAAAGTATTTCATATTCCTTTGCTTGTTTAGCACATTTAGTCTGCTCTTTATATGATCTATGTTTGCAGTCTCTCACTATACTTAAATATATTTCGTGACACTTTTGGGGAGTCACTTCTTCTTCTGCTGGCGCCAAAGTTTGGCTATCCCCCGAAGTAGACATCGCACAAATTCCAGCCGCGATCAATCCCATTGGTGGATCCAATATTATCAATGGCAGAGTCGGCCATAACCATATAGGCAAAGTATCAGCCTGCTTTCCCGATGGATCATTAAAGTTTATCGGATCCTGCAGCACATATCCATACAAATTTGTATCTTCGCCATCAAACCGAATCGGATCTTTCGTCAACCAACGCCCAAACCTGCCATCATAATCACGCGCTCTGAAACCGCTAACGGCCGTATCACGATACGATATTTTGGAAACTCACAAAATAAAAACGGCCGAAATCGGCCGCCTAAATGGATAATTTAAAAGATCCACATTTTTAACTCAAATACCCTGTTACTTTTGCAACTTTAAGCAACTCCTGAATCTGCTTCTTAGTTACTTCATCTCCAGCAATATCTTCACTAATTTTTTTTGCCCAAATGCCGGCTTCAACTAAGTTATTTGTTTTTACAGCACAGATCAAACCTTCCATCAGGACATATGGATTAATTTCTTTAGAAAGCAGCATTCGCTTCTTAAAAAAATTAAAGGCGTCTGTGGAGTTATTTGCCCAAGAAAGAGTCTGAGCCAAATTTTCAAGTGTCTCGAGATCATTTGGATGTTTTGCATTAACTAATGCAAAACATTTTGCCGAAAAAGATGAATCCAAATGCATACAAAAGATGCCCGCATTATTAATAGTTCTTTCTTCAACATCTGGCTTTTCAATAATTTTCTTCCAAAGCCGAACTACTTCCTCTCCTTGACCCAATTTTTGAAGAAAATGACTAGCCCACTCTTGCCATTCACCTTCTTCAGATGAAAATCTATTAATAATCTCGAACACAATTTTTTTCGGTGCTTCGGTTCCAACCAACTCGGGATATTTATAAAAGTATAAGCTCAGTATTTCTTTATAATTTGGATAACTACCTGGATATTTGAGAATTAGTTCTTCAAGTTTTTTTATATCTTCCATATTTTTCTCCACATTTCCTATAGTCTTCCCAAACATTTTAGTAGATCGGTTTTTGCTTTTTCCTGGCATTGATCGTATTTTTCAGGATCTCCGCGTAAACACCCGGCTAGGGTAGCATTGTAGGCCTTGTTACAACCCTTAGTATCCGAAGAGCCCTTAACGTCCTCAGGCTGCATACAAACCGAAGCGCCAATTGAGCTTATAATTTTAACAAGTATTGGAACCACGATCCTTATAGCGCCTGCTTGTTTACCCTCTGGATCAATAAAGTTTATCGGATCTTGCAAAACATATCCATACAAATTCGTATCTTCGCCATCAAACCGAATCGGATCTTTCGTCAACCAACGCCCAAACCTGCCATCATAATCCCTAGCACCAAATTTCACTAGTTTCGACTGCCCATCGTAAATACCACCAGCAAAACCATAGTGCTGAAAGCCCTGATTCGTATCGTTGATCACTTCACCTAATTCGTTGTAGTCCATTCTTTGCGACACAGTTCCGTTAGAAACATCTACCACTAGTCTTGGTGATCCAAGATGATCCTTCAGGATTCTATACTTCACCGAGCTTGCGATCATGTAGTCCGGGGAATTCACATGCTCGACTCCGTAAACATATTCTTTTTGAATC
>CAZCHT010000146.1:0-11383 GCA_964498705.1 uncultured Bdellovibrio sp.
AAGGGCTCTTAAGTAGTAAAGTCTCGCGCGACGTACTTTACCTGTTGATAGTTTTTCAACGCGTTCAACAAGTGGGCTTCTGAATGGAAAAGTTCTTTCAACGCCAACACCAGAAGAAATTTTTCTTACTGTGAACGCTTTAGCTGAACCAGATCCTTGGATCTTGATTACTACGCCTTTATAAACCTGAGTTCTTTCTTTTTCGCCTTCTTTTACTTTAACGTATACGTTAACAGTATCGCCAGAAGAGAAAGTGTCCATTTGTTTAGTGATTGGCTTTGCTGTTAAACGACGGATAAGTTGTTTTCCAGTTTTTTCGCCTAAAGTATTTTTCGCTTTTTTAGATGCTGCTTTTGCCATAGTACTATTTCCTTTTTTTTCAGAACTTTGACAGCTACCATGGTCCAAGCAAACGGTCAAGACAGATACTCACTGCTGAGCGAACAGAAAGATGTCGATAGTCTCGCGGCGGGGCGCCTCGGATGCTCTCTAACACGTAATGACAATTCTTCATAAACTCATCGGTCAATCCAAAGCCGGTCCCAAACACTACAAATACTGGTTTTTTCTGGTCAAACATGATTTCTCGAGCCCCCGCAAAGGTCAGCGGCTGAGCCCCATTTACGGGACGAGCATGAGTCGCAATCACGATCGGGTCCTCACCCTCCCATGATGTATTTTTTTTCCAGTCCGCGATGGCTTTTTGTAAATCCTCTGCTGTTCGAACCGGGCCTAAAGCCGTCTTACGAAATGGATTAAATTTGGCCCCTTGGCCGACACGCCAGTGATCCAAAATTCTTTCTACAAACATCAACTGTTCTTTCATGGGATGAACGATGTAGTAGCGCTCAACGCCATATACGGTAGCCGCCCGGGCAATGTCGTGAATATCAAAGTTAGTCACGTTGGTAGCCACGATGTCTTTTTCGCGATCGATGATAGGATAATGAACTAAACCGATGGCAACTTTAGGAACATAAGGGGTGTCAGATTTCATTAAGTAAGGTCTCCATAGCATCTAAAGCACACGACTTTTTGTCCTCGATCGATAGCTGATTGTAAAACTCTTTAAGTTTAGATTTGTTTTGCCATTTTTGTCCAAGCGGACTCTTAGGATCTAAATTCTCTAGCAAATCTGGACGCTTTTTCAAGGTCACAAGCAAAGACATCCACTCGTTAAAATTTTTGATTTTTGCATGATCGCCGCCCACAATGATTTCCGGCACTTTCAAGTCATTCCAAACCTGAGGGCGAGTGAACGACGGTGATTCCAAAATGCCGTTAGAAAACGAATCGGCATCCAAAGAAACCTGATTCCCCAAAACACCCGGAATATGCCGGGCCACGGCATCCATGATGATCAACGATGGCCACTCACCACCGCTGACGACGTAATCTCCTATCGAGATTTCTTCGATATCGTAATGGACCAAAATTCGCTGATCGATGCCAGCATAACGACCGCATAGAAACGTGATTTCACTGTGTTCCGCTAATTTTTTGGATTTTGCTTGCGTGAGTGACTTCCCTTGCGGCGATGGAAAAAGAATTTTAGAGTGACGTTTGCTTTCCAGTGCCTTGCCCAGCACCTCAGGCTTCATCAGCATACCATCAAAGCCACCAAATGGCTTATCATCAACAGAACGATGTTTGTCGGATGCGAATTCACGCAATTGGATAACCGAACACGAGATGTTTTTATTTTTGATCGCTTGGCCAACAACACCGTAATTTAGACTCTCAGTGATAAGTTCAGGAAAAATAGTCAGGAAGTTAAACAACACGATTGATGTCCATCAAATCCAATGGAAAATTCATCACGATCGTTGATTTTTCAAACTGAATTTCAACTATGAATTCATCTACAAACGGAACTTCGTAAGAAAATGTTCCCGTATATATCACAAGTAAATCTTGAACACTATTTGAGTTAAATTCTTTTACTTTGCCCAGAGACTTTCCGTCTTCATCAACCACTTCAAAATTTAAAACTTCACGAAGGTAAATCGTATCACCCGGTTCTGATACAAAATTTTCATCTGGCGCATACACAATGGCGCCTTTTAACTCTTCGGATTGATTTCGATTATCAACACCTTCAAATTTAATCAAAGCCCCATCTTTGAAAGGGCGGAAGGTCGTGATTGTAAAGTTTTTTTGACCACCAACTTTGAACGATTCCAAAGTGAGCTCGGCACCTTTTTCTAACCACGTGATGTCTTTTGCAAATGAAAGAAAATAAACTTCACCTTTTAACGAGTGAGCATCAATGATTTTTCCAACTTTAACGGATTCTGTTGTCGACATGTGGAATTAACTACATGAAATTTGGACAAAAAAAAAGGCCTTGCTCAGGCCTTTAGAAATAAATATCTTATTTTATAAATATTATTCGATAATATCTAAGTGATAACGTTTGTTCAGCTTAGTGCCGGCAGCACGAATGATAGTTCTCATGGCTGCAGCGGTTTTCCCCTGTTTACCAATCACTTTTCCAAGATCTTCTTTATCAACTTTTAAAGCTAACAACGTAGTTTGTGGACCAGGAATTTCATCGACTTCAACATTATCAGGTTTATCGACTAGAGACTTTGCCATGTGTTCTACTAATGACTTTAAGCTATCCATCGTGCACTCCTATGAGCATTATTCCTATGAAACTTCGTCTGACCCATAATTGAATAATTTCAAAAAAATTTTCGAGTAAGCTGCAATTTTTTTTGCAATCAAACTTACCCGATAAATAAATTATTCACTGAGTGTGTAGAAGTTTACAAGTCCTATTTTTGAGTCTGGGCTAATTTCACAACGTGCTTAACACGCATAGAAGGTTGTGCACCTTTTTTTACCCATTCATTGTACTTATCAAGATCTAATTTAACTTTGATATCTTTTCCACGAGGAGTAGGAATGTAACTTCCTAATACTTCGATAAATTTACCTTTTACAAATCGTCTTTGGTCAGCAACCGTGATTCTGTATTTAGGATCATGTTTTGCACCCAAGCGCGCTAGTCTAATAACAACCATTTTAGCTCCATCCTTTTTGAGACCTATTCTATGTATTTAAAAAAATAGACTTTATCAAGTCTAAACTAGCGGAAATTAGAATAATTTTTTCCCCATCATACCTTTTCCCATCCCCATCTTCATAAATTGGCTCATCATCTTCTGAGCTTCCTCGAACTGTTTAACCAATTTATTCACATCTGACACCTGAGTGCCGCTTCCTTTTGCAATTCTTTGACGGCGGGACCCATTCAAAACTTTATGATTACGACGCTCCTGAAGAGTCATAGAATGGATAATAGCCTCGATTTTTTTCACTTCATCATCCGGCGGGGCCATGTTTTTGATCTGTTTAGACAGTTCACCCATTCCCGGTAAAAATTTCATGATGGCTTCAAGACCGCCCATTTTCTTCATTTGTTGGATCTGCGCGAGGAAATCTTCGAGTGAGAACTCATTTCTCATCATTTTCTCGGTCGACTTCTGAGCCAGTTTCTCGTCCATTACTTCTTGGGCTCTCTCAACTAATGACAACACGTCGCCCATGTCTAGAATTCGACCGGCTAAACGATCAGGATGGAAAACCTCCAGAGCCGAAACTTTTTCACCTATACCCATGAACTTGATCGGAATTCCAGTGACCTCACGAATGCTCAAAGCCGCACCACCACGCGCATCCCCGTCCATCTTGGTCAGTATTAGACCCGTCAAAGATAAACGCTGGTGAAAGCCTTCGGCGACTTGTACGGATTGCTGACCTAACATGGCATCGGCAACCAACAAGATTTCTTGTGGACGCCAAATGTTTTTCAAATCAGTTAGTTCATTCATCAGTGCTTCATCAATTGTTAAACGTCCTGCCGTATCGATAATAACGACATCGAGTTTTAAATCTTCAGCCCACTTACGTGCTGCTGTTAAAATTTCTTGTGGAGTTTGATTCACAGTTGAGGCAAACGTCGGGAAATTATTTTGTTTCCCTAATGTTTGTAACTGATCAATCGCGGCTGGACGATAAACATCGGCCGGCACAAGTCCAACTTTCTTTTCTTTTTTAGTACGAAGATACAAAGCCAATTTTGCAGCCGACGTCGTTTTACCCGCCCCTTGCAAACCAACTAAAAACAAAACTGTAGGTTTCTCTGCTAAATTTAACTCAATCGCTTCGGCTCCAAGAGTTCGTACTAGTTCTTCATGCACGATCTTAACAAACATCTGCCCAGGATTTACATTCTCAATAACTTTCTGCCCAAGCGACTTGGCTTTCACTTCATCAATAAATCGCTTAACGACTTTGAAATTAACGTCCGCATCAAGCAAGCTCATGCGAATTTCTTTGATTACTTCTTCGATATTGGCCTCAGAAATCTTCTGCCCACCACGAACTTTTTTTAAAGAAGCTAAAATTTTATCAGATAAATTTTGAAACATTTAAGATCCTTTACTACCAACGAGAAAAATTAGCTTTCTTGAGAGCTAAAAACGCAAGGCCGTAAAGTAGCACAAGGCCCGCTCCTGAGACAACTATCGATTGTGTCAAATCCACGTCGGACACACCCAAAACGCCGTAGCGCATGCCATTGATCAAATAAAGCACCGGATTGTAGCTAGAAACTGTTTTAGCCCAGGCTGGCAAAGTCTCGATCGATACGAAAACACCACCCAAATAAAGCAGAGGAAGCAAAATGAAGTTCGTGAAGGCCGCCATATTTTCGATACTCTTTGCCCAAAAACCGATACAAATGCCAAGTAACCCAAAAACGAAACCACCGACTAAAACAAAATAAATCAATACAAGTGGATGTGAAATGCCTAGAAATGCATTAAATTGCACGAAATAGAAAATCACGCCCACCAGGTAGGTCACGAACGCCACTGTTAGACCACGAATTACCGAACCTAATCCCATCGCGATCAAAATGTGATGATGGGACAAAGGTGTCACTCGAATATCTTCCAAGTCGCCACTGAATTTCATAACGGCGATTGATGACGACGAATTCTGAAAGGCATTATTCATCAAACCCATCATCATTAGACCTGGTATCAAAAATGCCAAATACGACACGGCATACACGTCGTTCATTTTAGAACCTAAGCTAACTCCAAAAACGATAAGGTATAAAAAACTACTCATGAATGGAGTCACGATTGTTTGCATCATGACTTTCAGAAACCGTTTTACTTCTTTTTTAAATAGCGTCCAAAGAGCAACCATATAGTCCTTATTTAGAAACAATCTGTTTGAAGGCTTCTTCTAAAGAGCCTTGTTCTGTTTTAATATCCTCTACGTCTTCTAACGTTAACGATAAATCCCGAAATAGATTTCCCATTGATTCTTGCGATGGAATTTGGAATTCGAAAAAGCCATCTTTCTTTTTCAGGAAATTTTTGTGCACGATAGATTCGCGATCTTTACGTAGTTTGATCATGATTTTTTTTGCTGAAAACTGCTCGATGATTTGTGACGTCGGTCCGACAAATTTTAACTGACCGCGATCGATGATTCCGACTTGGTGACAAAGTTCTTGGGCTTCCATTAAATAGTGAGTCGTAAGCAAAATCGACATACCTTCTTGTTGCAGCTCGCGAACATAGGTCCACAAGTCTTCGCGAAGTGTAATATCGACTCCAGCCGTTGGCTCATCTAGTAGCAACAGGGCTGGTTTATGAACCAAAGCTTTGGCCACCATCAAACGACGTTTCATTCCACCCGATAGCTGTTTTACTTTTTTCTGACGGTGTTCATACAGGCCCAGCTTATGCATGATGTAGTCGATACGTTCTTTATTTTTCAAAATACCGTAGTAGCCCGACATGAATTCAAGGATTTCAAAGACGTCAAAGAAACCAGAATTTACGACTTCTTGGCCAACGACGCCAATGCGCCGTTTCGTTTCCATTGGATTTTTCTCGACATCGTATCCAAATATCTTCACTTGGCCTGACGTCGGTTTTTCTAAAGTTGTAATGATAGATATGATCGAAGTTTTTCCCGCGCCGTTGGGCCCAAGCAAACCAAAAATTTCTCCGGGTTTAATAGACAGGGTTACACCCTTGACCGCTTCCAATGTTCCGTAACTCTTCTTTAAATTAATCAGCTCTAATGCAAGTTGTGACATGGCCGTAGCTTAATTCAGCGTCTTAACTTGTAAAGATTTATTTAAAAGGTTTGTCGTTTGACTCGCTAAGCCTGAATTTCACTGCATTTATTGATAAAAACTTAAATATTGGACGTTTCGTTTTTTCAAAACTGACTGATTTTTCAGCTAGCGTATTATAGAGATGATAAAGAAGAATAGCCAAGACTCCAAATCAAAAGAAATTCAATTCGAACAGGAAAGCTCGCTTTAAAGACCATCAATTTCTCAGTGCATCTTCTTTAGAAGTTCCCGGGCCAAATTCTTTCCAAACTCCGTCTTTTTCCGCCCCAGGACGGTGCGGCCCATACCACACGCGTAAATCACGTTATCAATCGCCACTGATGAGCGTAAAGAATGTTTAGCCTCTTTGATTCTCCCGTTAACCTCTTGGCGAGTCTTAGTATTTACTTCTCAATAGGCGCCGCCAGAGGAAATCGCGACCACCGTCCTATCTTGACCTTAGTCGCCATTGTTATTGTCCTCCAGGCACTGGCGAACTGATATTTGTACCATTTGCCTTGAAACATCACGATAAAACCAGAGTTTTCTTTATCCAGTTCGACAAGCTCGTCTACTTCTTTCGCAAAGAATATGACATCGAATGAGGCTTCTACTGTGATGATAATGCTCGATTATTTATAATAATAATGTCAATAAAGTAAAGTTTCTTACGCCAACCGTGGGCTGATATTTCAGAACCTTATAAAGCCATCGCAATTTCGACTTGAAGTCGACTTTAATGCAGCTATTAAAAAGACATTAAAAAGCTAGGGATTACTGATCGGTCATATAATTTTGTGCAAAAGCCTCAGCTCGACACGACCCAAACCAATTTTTAAAGATTTGTTTTATTCGGTTCTCATATTGCACCCTCTATTCAATATTTTTGAAGTTTGTTTTAGGAGTGCATTAGATGGGTCTGCTAGAGCAGCTAAGGCTTATTGGTGAAGACGCGGACCTTGAGGATCGATCGGTTCATCTTGTTTATAACCTAGATGATGAAACATTTAAGAATCTTTCTTTTGAAGTCAAAAAACTTAAACAATATGTGTAACGCAGTTACAAATTGATTCGGGCTTAATTCGTCCTATCCTCAGGTAGTTTTATTTCAAATGAAATGTCTGATTCAAGACGTGAACGATTGATGCGAGTATTACATGAATATATACCGCGAGAAAAAAGATTGTTTATTGCCGTTAAAGGTTTAGACGGAAACCAGTATGGCTTAAGAAACGCTGAGACTTTTGATCGTATTCTTGCTGTTGTTCCCTGTTCGGGAGAAAGACATCTTTTAGAAAATACAAAAGAATTTTTATTGTGGAGTGAGAAACGCACGAAAAATTTAGCGGTCAGGCAGTATTCGTTATTATCGTCGGCTTGGTTGGCGCTTAAACCAGGTGGACGTATTGTCTATTCGACCTGTTCTATTTCTCCTGAGGAAAATGATGCTGTTATAGCAAAACTTGTTAAAAAACGTGATCCTCAAATTTTACGTTTAGATTGGCTTAAGAGTTTTGATTTTTTAGAAGAGACAAGTTTTGGATATCGAATTTTACCAGATCGCTCCGGTTTTGGCCCCATGTATTTTTCAGTTGTTGAGAAACCTGTAATTTCGAAGATTTAAAATCCAAAAACAAATTACCGTAAATTCTTGCGTCAAAAGTCAGATTAACTAAAAATGGGACATTAAGTAAAATCACATTCCTCAAGTCGTTGAACTAAACGTGCAAAAAATCTTGCTGCTGGAGCCCCAGCCATCACCCTTCGATCGAAATTCATTGTTATATGAAATGAAGTTACAATTTGTGACTGATTATCTTTAACTATGGATCTTTTTTTTACTTTTCCAAAAGATATCCCAAGTGGCCACGCCCATGTTGCTGCAATTTGGTCAGGGCCATATTTCCCTGGTGACGAAATTAAGGCTACAGCCCCTCGATATTTAACCCAAAAACTGGGAATTCGACTTGGAATCCAAACAATAAAAGTTGCAATAAGGCTTGGCAGTCTATTTATTAAAAAATTAAAAGACTTCAATTGTTTATTGGTCTCTTCAGTAGATGAGGCTAGATCCTGTAGCCATTGTTTAATTTCGACAAAGCTTAAACTATCCACATTTCGCATAATATCAACAAAGGCCGAAAATTCTAAACCTGGCGTATCCTTTTCATTTGCAACCGCAATATCAAAACTTTTAAATGAGACAAGACGTCTCTTTCCCAAAAAAAACCACCATGGATATTCAAATACTTTACAATTAGCATAAGGGAATTCTTTTAAAGTTAACGCCAAAGACTTGGCAACAAAGGTAGTGTAAGAAATTTTTTCTGTTTTTCCATAACCAGCTCTCATCTGTTCAATCTTGCTTAAATCAACCAAAGAAGAAAATGTTACCATCACTCCAGACCTGAATAATTCATTCTCTGGTAAATAACAAAAAACTTCAAAAAAGCGATTTCTCGGATTCATTTTGAATTTCATATAACTTCACTTTCAACGAAATGTTTAAGTCTTTCGTTAGATTCTGAAAATCTCGCATTAAACTTAGGACCAAGGGACCACCAGACAAATGGCACGAGTAATCCTCTAAATCGTTCTTCGTGAATTAGCTCGGTTTTATTACCACTAATAGTTGAAAGTCGGTAACTATGAAGACCATCAAATAATCCTGGTAATTTAAAATGCCCTAACCATTCTATATGTTCATTTTCTTTTACTTCAACAATGATGACTTGATAATTCATCGGTTCGCTTAAGGGCAATGAAACTTGAATTTTTAATTTTTCGCCAGCTAGTAAATGGCCTGACGCCATCGGCACAAGACTATTCCACTTATTGTAACTTGAAAAATTTGATAGAGCCTTCCAGATTTGCTGTTTAGATGAATCAATAATAATTGTGTGAGAAATAGTTTTTTGAAATCCAAAAATGTTACTCATCTTTTGCTTCTTTCTTCAAAGACAATATTATTTTATCAGCAACTCTTAAAGAATTTGAGGCGATAGTCAATGCAGGATTGGTCCCTCCACTTGTTGGAAAGAAGGAACTGTCCACAATGTATAGATTTTCAAACCCATGTACTTGGTTATCTGAATTCACGACACTTTTAGTCGGATCATTCCCCATCCTACAGGTTCCGCAAGCATGAGCTAACATTTCATTTTTTTCTGCAGACTTCAGCAATATAGGACGAAAAGGTCGAAATTTATTTAAAAGCTCTTTTCTAAACCAATGAATTTTTTCACTATCGTCTTTTGATATGTGATATGAAATGCAAATTTTATCGTCTTTACTCCAAACTCTATTTTCATAGTGCGGCTTGTCTTCAATTAAGGAACAAAGAACAAGACGCTGAGCTCTTAGCAAATTTAGAACTAATTGCAATATGGGCAGCAAAAGACTTTTACAAGGAAATTTCATTTTTTCTAATATGACCTGATTAGGTGGTAACCTTTCAAATGATTGAACAACACCTAATTTCATATTTTTATAGTAATAAAAATCGTTAACTCCGAACTCTTTGACATAGGAATTATTAGGATCGGAATCAATTTTAAGTGAATAAAGGTCTACATAGTGCCTCATTAAATATCTTCCAACTAGATCAAAGTGATTTCCAATTCCCCGAGGATACTCAGCGCTTATTGAATTTTGCAGTATTTTCGGAGACTCTAAAGCTCCCGCTGAAATAATAATATTTTTTGCGTTAAATTCTGTGAGTTCATTTTGATGACTAGCAATGACTCCTGAAGCCTTGCCACTCGTGCAAACTATTTTTTCAACTTTACAATTTGTTATTATCTTAGCCTTCCATTGCTTGACCGCTGGTTTTATACAGACTTGGTAACTGTCATTTTTGCAACTTTTCTGACAAAGATAACTCTGACACTGATGACAACTTTCAATATCTCTATTTGCTAAAGGAAGTACGTAAGGATGCAGACCACTCTGAGATAAATGTTCACTCAACAACAGATGACCTGGATGACGGAATTTTGTCATTTTCTTTACTTGAAATAAAGCTTCAGCCTTCTCATAATAGGGAGTTAAATCAGATAATGAGATCGGCCAATCTTCAAAATCAACAGATTTAAACCTTTCCAATACCATGCCATATAAAGCACTAGATCCCCCCACGCCACTTCCTATAAAAGGGAAAATATTTTTTCCAGTTTTTGAGTGCGTAAGGTCAAAAATATCATCAGAAAATCGCCCAGCATTTCTAAGAATATTTTTCTTGGTATTATCAGAAGATTTTTCTTTAAAAAAAAGTTCGGCATACTTACCTTTTAATGAAGTTTCTAAATTCTGAGCGATTCCTTTTTCTATAAATAAAACTGAAAATCCTGCTTGCGCTAAGCGAAGACCTATTGGTCCACCACCCATGCCAGTACCCACAACTATAAAATCAAAAATTTCAGAATTTATTATTTTCGATTTTCGATCCATAATTTCCTAATAAGTTGAACTATTTCAGTTTTTTGACCATAGGAGTCATTACATTGCTGTAATTGGATTGCTTTAGTTTTATATTCCTTATTAAAAATTAGTTTTGTGACTGCTGCTGACAGCTCCGCGGCTGTCCATTGTTGATATCGAAGTAAAATACCAGCCCCAAATTTTCCTATATGAGACATAGATAATATTTGATCATTATTTGATACAATGCCTAATACTGAAACTCCAAAAGACAACCCCATATAAGAAGTAGGTGCCCCTCCATTACAAATTAAAACATCCACGGAAGGCATAACTTCTTTTAAAGGAAATGATCGTGCTACATGAACTTTTTTATTTTGAAATTTAAGCTGCTCATCATCTGAAACCAATATGATTTCAGCATCAACTATCTCTAATGCCTGGAGCATTTTAGAGATCTCTTCAGTTTTCCAAGAAGAACCTAAAGAAATTAAAATCTTTTTCTTACTTTTATCAAGATCTTCCAACCAAGATGGACAATCTTCTTTATATGACCAAATTAGAGGTCCCAAAACTTTTTGATTAGGCCTCATTTTCTTTAAGGGTATAAGCTCTGGAAAATCAAAAAACAATGTAAAATCACCATCAGTATAAAAATCTCGAAAATCTGTGAATTTCATATTAACTCTTTTTAAGACCCTGTTAGCAGAGCATGCCGCCGCGTAATAACCTAATATCATTATTAAGTTTCCAAAATAACGAAATATTTTTCTAAAAATGCATTTTGGTAGTATATTAACCAACGGATTCCAG
>CAZCHT010000147.1:0-11350 GCA_964498705.1 uncultured Bdellovibrio sp.
ACTATTTATCATCTTTTCGTTTAAGTAGTTTTGCAACACTATTGCCGATGCTTTAAATTAAACCTCGACTATAACCCAAACCCAAAGGACCCCTATGAAAACTCTAGTTTTTGCTTTTTTTATGATGTTAGGTGCTCAGTCAGTATTAGCCCAGTCGTACACGCTTCCGCAAATTTGTAGCAAGTACACGGACGATGGTGCCAACTGCCAGCGCATCCCGTTTTGTACAGTTCAACGGATTCCAGCAATGCCCGCTGGTTGCCATGCTAAACAAGGTATGGAATACCTAGAAGGCGCCTGCGCAAATATTTCTCCGGAATTGTGTATTCCTCAGACAACTGGCTGTCAAATGTACGGGGCTTCAAAAGCTCAAATTCTTTGCACAGCAAGCCGCGCTTATTTATAAATTTCTCTTAACTGTGTAACAAAGCAGCGACTCAAAATGAGCGCTGCTTTTGCTTTTTCAACTATTTTACTTTAGTATTGTATTCAATGAGCGAACTACTTGTTAATCTTCTTTTTGCCGCGGTCGTCTTTAGTGCCCTTTTAATTGTTGTAACTTATCTTTTAATAAACCGAAGACTGCGGTTCTGCCGAAAAGCTTCGGACACATTGATAAAAGAGTTTGTAGTTTCCAGGCCCGCTCAACTTTTAATTCCAAGAGCCAAAGATCTTGGTTTTACTTCATTCTATTTAGTAGATAAGGAATCAGGAAAGATTCACACCAAAGAGGTTTGGAATGATAATCCAGGAGTTAACCTAATTGATCTGCAGAAAAAAATTTCAGAGATAAAGAATCTGACATTGGATACCCAGATCATTGCCGTTCCTCCATTTTTAAGATGGAACGTACGATTTGAAATTGAATCGGGTATTATTAAATCTATTCGACGGCTTGACCTAGATTAACTTACAGAAGTTCTTTAATAGGATCAGGCGCCATCAATGTTTTAAATTCACTGCAATCCTGCTCAGCGCCTTCAAGCTCTGCGGATAGGGTCCATTTATCATCAATAAGCTCAAGTTTCCCGGGAACACATAGAGTTACAAACTCGGCCTTCTGAGTCGTTGAGTATTTTATAATAACGTCGATTGAATCTTCGCCGTCCCAATTTGAAAAACGTAAACCTACATTGTTAAAATCTTTAAACTCAATCGGTGATTGTTTGCCGGCCTCTTTAAAGATTTCTCCATCCTTTTCTAAAATCGACCAGCCAACAAAATCATATTTCTGTGCGGGCTCTGATTTTTGATCCGGAGAACTAATTTGCACGGCACGAAGGCCAGAAGGTGAAGGGTATAGATAATGATTAGCTGGAATTTCGTTTCCTGTTGAAAGCAAGTAGGTGAATTTTTTAGTTTCTGCCGTTTCCGTATAGATGGCTAACACTTCTGGGTTTGCGCGAAATTCAACGACATAGGAAAATTCAAAGCCTGTATCGGACTTAAAGTCTTTAAATGAAAAGTTTTTTCCGACTTGGGTGGTGACGGTCAAATCAGTGCCAGAACGGCTGATGTTAAATCCTTTGATTTCCTGACCAACAAGGCTCTTTTCAAGATCATTTAGTTTCTGATTTTTTCCCTGGATAGGGACGGTATAAAGATTTATATTTTTCAAATTTAATTCACTCGATGTTCGTGAATATTTAAGTCCAATTCCAGCGAGTATTAAAAAAATGAGTGCGATAATGTATTTTAGCATTTGAAGAATATATTAGAATAAACCGTCATCGTTGTATGCTGTACCTTTGTCCGATAAATACAAAATAGTTAATAGACAAAATCTATCAGGACTAAGAAATTATCGATTTCTTCAAGGTGGAAACTATAGCTACTGTTAAGTTACTTATTTTATCAAAAATAATATTAACAACATAGGAGGATATTTGTGTTAATGAAAACTCGAAAGATAGTTGTGGCGCTGACGCTAGCAATGTCGCAATTTAGCTACGCAGCTCCCGCTAATTCAACTGGAGATTTAAAAACGGTTTCGAATCAATTTTGGTGGCCAGAAAGATTGGATCTGGCGCCGCTCAGACAACACGCGGTTGAATCGAGCCCGCTAGAAAAGAAATTTAATTATGCCGAGCAATTTAAAAAAGTAGACATAAAGGCTTTGAAAAAAGATATCCAAAAGATTCTGACCACCTCTCAAGATTGGTGGCCATCAGATTGGGGTAATTACGGTCCATTTTTTATTCGTATGGCATGGCACAGTGCTGGAACTTATAGAATTCAAGATGGTCGAGGTGGTGCCGGAGGCGGACAACAAAGATTTGAGCCTTTAAATAGTTGGCCAGACAATGCCAATCTAGACAAAGCCAGGCGCTTGCTTTGGCCAATTAAGAAAAAATACGGAAATAAAGTTTCTTGGGCTGACTTAATGGTTCTAACTGGAAACGTGGCTCTTGAGTCAATGGGTTTTAAAACCTTTGGATTTGCGGGTGGACGAGCAGATGACTGGGAAGCCGATCTTGTATACTGGGGTCCCGAGAAAAAATTTATGGCCGATGATCGTTATTCGGGTGAAAGAAAACTAGCTAATCCTTTAGCGGCGGTTCAAATGGGATTGATTTATGTAAATCCAGAAGGACCAAATGGTAATCCTGATCCGTTATTAGCGGCAAAAGACATTCGCGATACATTCGGCCGTATGGCAATGAATGACGAAGAAACTGTAGCGCTCATTGCCGGTGGCCATACATTTGGTAAAGCTCACGGAAAACATAAACCTGAAAAATGTATAGGTTCAGAACCTGCGGCAGCGGGAGTCGAAGAACAAGGGTTTGGCTGGAAAAACAAATGTGGATCAGGCAAAGGTGTTGACGCGACAACGAGTGGACTTGAAGGGGCTTGGTCTGCGGCGCCAACTGCGTGGACAATGCAGTACTTAGAAAATCTATATAAGTTTGAATGGGAAAAAACAAAAAGCCCAGCCGGGGCGATCCAATGGATTCCAAAAGGTGGCGAGGCTGCGGCGTTAGTTCCTGATGCCCATGATAGTTCGAAACGTCACGCACCGATCATGTTCACAACAGATTTGGCGTTGAGAATGGATCCTGCGTATCAAAAAATAACGAAGCGATTTCTAGAAAATCCAAAAGAGTTTGAATTGGCATTTTCTAAAGCCTGGTTCAAGTTAACTCATCGTGATTTGGGGCCTAGAACTCGATACGTAGGCAGCGAAGCTCCTCAAGAAGTTCTCATTTGGCAAGATCCAATCCCGGCAGTTAATCATAAATTGATTAATGCATCGGATGTTTCAAAACTTAAGAAGGCAATTTTGGATTCAGGTATTTCTGTGTCTGAATTGGTTCGCACAGCTTGGGCTTCGGCAGCTTCATATAGAAACACTGATAATCGTGGCGGTGCCAATGGCTCCAGAATTCGTTTAACTCCGCAAAAAGATTGGCCAGTTAACACGCCAGCAGAATTGTCAAAAACACTAGTTCGCTTAGAAGATGTGCAAAAGGCATTCAATAAAAGTTTGACCGGTGGTAAAAAAGTTTCTTTGGCGGATGTGATTGTTTTAGGTGGCGTTGCCGCTATTGAACAGGCAGCAAAGGCTGCAGGTAATCCAGTTCAAGTGCCATTTACCCTAGGCCGTATGGATGCATCTCAAGAACAAACTGATGTCGTATCAGTAGCTTTTTTAGAACCAAAAGCCGATGCGTTTAGAAATTTTTATGGAGAAGGCAACTCTCTGCCTCCAGCAGAAATGTTAGTCGATCGTGCTCATGTGCTGGGTTTAACAGTGCCAGAAATGACTGTCCTACTTGGAGGCATGCGAGCTTTAAACGCCAATGCAAATCAGTCTAAGCATGGGGTTCTAACCGAAAAGCCGGGTACCTTGACGAATGATTTTTTCGTTAATCTTTTGGATATGTCGACTAAATGGCAAAAATCGACGTCTAACGAAGGTATCTATGAAGGCGTCGATAGAAAAACGGGCGCTGTAAAATGGACTGCGACAACAGTAGATTTAATTTTTGGATCTCACTCTGAATTGCGTGCAATTTCTGAGGTGTACGCTTCCGAAGATGGAAAAGAAAAGTTTTCTCGCGACTTTGCGTCAGCGTGGAACAAAGTAATGAATGCTGATCGTTTTGACCTAAAGTAGTTCAAATAACACCGCCGGACGGTGAGCCGCCGGCGTACAATATCAAAGCCCTTAAAGACAGAGCGGATTCAATTCTCTATCAATAAGGGCAAACTCTAAAACAGTTTAAAAGTTCGGGAGTAAGGTCATCGTGATAGGCGCCATAGGAATCAACATATAAACCTTTAAGTGCGCGCGAATCACATCGGACCGCATACAGAATGGCTTGGTCGTCAGGATCGGATGAGTTTTCAAATCTAACCATGCTGTCAATTTTGATATCGTGTGGGTAGAGTTTGATCTCACCGGAACGGCAGCAAAGGTGATCATTAGCTGGACCCAAATTTTCGGTATAACCCTGCCGCTGTAATTCACGAATCGTTTCGCTTAAACTAATCATAAATCCGGTGCCGGATCTTAACATAGTCTGAGAAGGCGACTCAGAGTCATTACGTAAACGTTTTGTTATGGTTATATCTAAATCCATCATAGGAGATTGGTGATGCAAGTTCTTGGCCTGCTATAGATGCGGCATCAAGGGCAAAGTGTTGATTTTTGCCTCATTGATGAAACTAAATGATAGGATTTGCCCCAAACAGTCTTTTAGGTCATAAATAATTTCTTGAGGGGAAATAAATGAAATCAATATTTTTTGCTGCGGGATTTATTATTTTTAGTTCGGCCCAAGCATGGCAAGTGACGCTTCAATGTAGTCCACTAGGCCAGCATGCGGCAGATATTGATGATTTAATTGTCGTTAATTCTGATGGTAAGGCTCGCGATTCGATGGATGATGTCATGGTCACGGCAACTGCTCGATCGATTGTTCTAGGCAAGAAAAGTTTTAAAGATGTCCTGCTTCGAGGAACACGATCTCATGCACCTGGTGGCTTTCTATATAAACTCGGACCCGAAAAAGAAAATAAAATGATTAAGTCTATTTTTATTTCGGATGTTGATAGCGGGAATGATTTATCAAATGATGAAGTTCTTGCAGAAGATAACACCAAATATTTGATGGCCTGCAGTCAGACTCAGGCACTTGATTGCATGATGCCTGTTTTACCACCTAAAATTCCGAAGGATTCATTTTGGGCCGGTGGCTGTGAAAAAGGCGCTTGGTTTCATGTAGGGCAAATTAAACCAAAACAAATTAAACTAAAGATTTTTCATATAGAAACCGGTGAATTAGTGAAAGACGCGTGGTTCGATTCTTCTGCGGACTGCTTAGTGAAATCAAAAGAGTCATTGAAGAACGATATCTTATCCTTTGATGGCGAAACGATTTTATTGAAGCGTATCAATCCCAAAGAAGAACCCGCACAAAATTGTTTTTTAAAACCAGCCAAGTAATCAGTTAGAGGATCAGTGTATGGAAGAATGGTGGCAAAAGTTTTTTATTCCTGTAACAGCAGAAGTCATGTTTCAGCCGCGTTTTGCTCAAGCTAAAAATGAGGTTCGGCAAATTGTAAAGCAAGTCCCTATTTCTGCAAAAGCGCGGGTGCTGGATCTAGCGTGTGGGACCGGTCGACATTCACTGCAGTTTGCTAAACAAAATTGCCAAGTCACGGGACTTGATTTTACTAAGAGTTTTCTAGTTGAGGCACGCTCGTCGGCTTTGAAAGAAAAGCTGACGATTGATTTTGTCCATGGAGATATGAAAAATCTGAAACCTCATTTTCAGGCTAATGAATTTGATTTAGTGGTCTCTTTGTTTAACAGTTTTGGTTATTTCAGAGTTCGCAGTAACGATTTAAAAATGCTCAAAGAGGTCTTCCGTGTTTTGAAACCGGGTGGCCGTTTGGTCATAAATACTCTGAATGGCGACGGCGTTAAGTTGGCAATGGCAAAACCGATTTCAAATGGACGCGAACCAGTTAAAAATGTATTCATGATCGATAAAGCCCATTTTGATGTAAAGAAAAAGAAAACATTCGCTGAATGGACAATCATTGATGCTCGCAAATCAAAAGTAAAAGTCGAGCGTTTGCATTTTGATCAAAACGTATACACTCATTCGGAATTAAAAGGTTTGTTAATAAAAGCTGGGTTTAAAATAGAAAAAGTGTGGGGAATGTTAGAAGGTGGCCCGTTTTCAGCGAAAACCACCTGGCATCAAACTATTGTAGCTAAGAAGCCAAAATAGAGATCTCTATCTTTATTTAGATAGCGATTCGACTGGAATATTTAAAGTGATTGTCTTTTTCGTTCCCGTTTCTTTAGCCACCTGCTGAGCATCAGACTTAGAAAGACCTTTAATCTTGAACGTAGTATCACCTGTTTCAGTTTTAAATGTAACTACACCCGCTTCGATTTTAACTACTTGTCCTGTATAAGTGATATGTTTGCCTGCGAAACTGGAAAATGAAATTAATAAAGAGCAAAGAATCGAAATCATTTTGCCGCCTTGTCACCGGGTAAAGTTACAGCTGGAACAGCCGCAGCGCGGGTAGCGCCTTTATCTTTGCCCCAGTTAACGTCTTTAAGTCTTGAAATTAAATTCTGATCAAACGGTGCATAACATTTTTTAGTCGTGCCATCGGCGTTTGCAATCGGGCGTGAGAATGGAAAGTCAGCATTCACTTCACGTAGGATACCAACAAGGTCAGAATAGTTCTCCGCAGTCTTTTTAAGTTCATCACTAGTAGTCGAGTAATACCCATGGCGTTTTACTGGATTTTCAAATTCGGCAACCCATGCATCAAATTCGCCTACTGTTGCATTTGGATTGTTGATTATTTTCTCTAATCTTTGCACATAATTTCGATCATACGTCAATTCACCAAGGTATCCGATTTTTTTATCAGCATCGACTTTTAAAGCAGCAGATCCTTCTTCAGATGTTTTATCCGCTGTGTAGGCTTCGTTTTGCAATACCGCTTTTCTAACGATATCTTTAATGTCAGTTCCGCACGTCAGCTTTTGATTCTTGTGCTCGTCAAGTGCCTGCGTCCAAACATTGTGGTAGTTAACGCCACATTTTGCTTTGTAGCTGTTTATATCCGCAAATTTCGTGTGTTCGCTAGGATCATAGCTAAAAAAGTTGAACTTTGCTGATTTTCCGTCAGCCGCAGTTGCTTTTGATTTCTCAGTAACACATTTGATCTGATCAGCATCCAATTTAGGTTTCACGACTTGTGGATGTTTTCCGCGGCAATGTGCCACTGCCAGTGAGATAACCAAATAACCATCGTCATCAATCACATATCTTTTAGTCTGACTTGAAGACAGTTGAACTGCGACTGTTTTCTCACCCTGCAAGAATCCCGTAACTGCTTCACCACAAGCGGCCAGTGCACTTAACGATTGGCTTAAAACGCCGACGAAAATAACTATATATTTCATAAGATTTTACCTCGATATCTTAATGTTAAGGCTCATTGGGGGGAAAAGAAACACACCCCCACGATATCTCGACTTTCGACGATCCCATCATTAGGAAAAAACTCTGTTTTATCAGGGTAACCGCCTCAAGCAGCTGACCTAAGGTGTGGACGAGATCAAATCGACAAACATCGTCACCTAAAAATGGAAGCGGCGTGGGCAAAATTTTTGTTATTGGCGTTCTTTCTTTTGAAGCTTTCGATGCAAGCTCGGTCTTCCTATTGAGTGGAAGGTTGTTTTTTGGGAGGCTTAGCTGGGGGACGCCTAGTCCCGCATGGATGCGGTATTGTTCGCGAAGCGAACCGGCTGCCTGAGCCCATGGAGGGCGTCCTCCCAAAAAACAACCTTCCACTCAATAGGAAGATCCTCGAGTTTACCCCAGAACCAACCTACAAAAGAAAGAACGCCAATATCAAAAACTCAGGGGTTTTTTTCTGGGGCAAAACTACCCGGTGCGGCGGGGTTTTGCATTTAATTAGGCACAAATCGTTATGAACGTTTTTTGAATAGACTTCGTTTATGAATTGGAATTTAATTTCTTAAAATTATCAGGGAGGATCAGTGAAAGGTTTCTTTTTTATCGCCGCAGTATTCGTTGGTTTGTCAGCAATGGCTCAAACACCACAACAAATCGTAATCAGTGTAGACAGACAGGAATTTCAACCGCTTCAGCAAGTGAATTGGAAAGTTTTGGCTGGGACGTCAAGCATGGGTACTTCAGAAGGTTCGATAGAACGTTCTGGTAATGGTTTAGGTGTCGGCATAGAAAGAATTTTGACAGATCGTTGGAGTTTAGGTGCTCACTATGCCAATGTTCGCGCGAATGCGTCGGCTGCAGATTATAACGATTATTACGACGCTAATGGAAATGCACGTCGCTATGAATACCGTGAAAGCGTGAACATGGTTGATATCTATGGTCGCTTTGCTTTCGTAAACTATCCAGTGAATAAATGGAATCAGATCCAAGTGAGCTTGCTAGGTGGAGTCATGGCAATGGATAAACATGACAAAGCTGCAGATTTAATTTACGGGGCAGCCGCATCTTATAATTATGACAATTTGATCGGTTTTGAATTGAACACAAAAGTTGATCTGAATGCACAAGCTTCAACAAGTGCTAACCTAATTGGTTATTTCTAATTTAGAGCAGTTCCCTGTGGCGCGTTTCGATATGAAACGCTGTCATGTATAATGGGTACACCTGTAGACTTTGTTCTCAAAAAGCTATCGGTACGATCGAGTTCGGGTGGTTAACCGTTTGCACGTATTGTATACGTCGGGGGATCATTTGTTAAAACGGGCGTTTATCTCAATTGTTGTCATTGGATGTTTAATTGTAACATTTCAAAACTGTGCGCAAGGCAGAGACGATCGTTCCATGGATTATGTTGTTAAGAATGATAATAGCGGTCCCACCCTTGTAGCTGATGAAGGAACTAGTGATAATCTAGCAGGATTGCCTTCTGACAATGGTTCTCTGGGTGGAACCAGCAAAGACCCTTTAGCTGTGCTAGATTCAGTAGCCTGTTTTCAAAATTATATTTCTGTGTTTGAATTGAAAAATCCGGGCGCCAACTTAATGAGTGAAAAACCTGTTTTAGGTTCAACCAAAATAGCGAGCTTGCGCTTAAAAGACACCACTTTTTCTGATCCGAACATTTCTGCAGGTTGGAGAATAGAGGGAATGCTAAAAGTAGCTAAAGATGGCTCATCCTCCTCAGCTATCCAATTCTTAAAAGCACAGATTGGTTCTAAAGAATCTCTTGATTGTTATCTGATGCGTGTGGGTGATAACAAAACACTAGAGGCGGGCCTTGCTAATGTTTTGTTTCAAGATATCGGTAATGAAGTCAGTGCTAATATTCTGATTGGATTTTTAAGGCATCAAGAGCAGTTCATTGCCTGCCAAGTAAAAGCCGGTAGCAACAACGTCGAATTAAAAAATGATGGCGAGGCTTCTACGATCTTGGCACCGGCCCACGCGTTTGTGTTAAAGCGCGGTTGCTATCCTTCAGTGGACTAAATAATTACCAATTGATTTCTGATTTACCATTTTTTTTCAAATACGCATTGGCTTTAGAAAAGGGTTTACTGCCCATAAAGCCTCTGTGCGCAGATAATGGCGATGGGTGTACGGATTCAATCACTAAATGTTTGCTGCGATCGATGAACGCGCCCTTTTTTTGCGCGTAAGCACCCCAAAGAATAAATACCAATCCTTCGCGCTGATCATTCAAAGCATGAATGATTTTGTCTGTGAAGGTCTCCCAGCCGCGTCCCTGATGTGAGGCTGGCTTTCCCATCTCGACAGTTAAAACACTATTCAAAAGCAACACGCCTTGATCTGCCCAAGAACTTAAATCATCTTTGACCGAAGGTTCTTTGTTTAAATCTGTGCGAATTTCTTTAAAAATATTTAATAGTGATGGTGGCGGACGTACGCCTTCAGGAACGGAAAAAGACAAACCATGCGCTTGTCCTTCACCGTGATAAGGATCCTGACCTAAGATAACGACTTTGACTTTATCAAAATCAGTGCGATTCAGGGCTTCGAAATAGTTGGGCCCTTTAGGAAAAATAGTTTTATTTTTTTTTATCTCGGCCTGAAGAAACGATTTCAGATTTGTCATGTAGTCAGATTTAAATTCGGGTTCTAAATGTTTTAACCAAGTCGGAGTTATCTTAATATTCGTAGTTAAATCTGATACTGACATTTGCATATTTAGCTCTTTGTTTTAATTCTCATAATGTGGCCTTGATCAGTCGAAAAATATAACCATCCATCGGGACCAGTGCGAACATTTCTAAAACGTAAATTCATATCTTTCAACAGTTCTTCTTGTTGAACCACTTTGTCACCTTTAAAAACTAAACGGCGCAACTGAGTTCCGCTTAAGCAGCCCACAAATAAATTGCCTTTCCATTTAGGAATTTTGTCACCAAAGTAGAATCCAATACCTGACGGAGAAATAGAGGGAACCCAGTAAACAACAGGCGCTGTCATTCCGGTTTTTTCGCCTTCACCAATTATTTCGCCCGTGTATTCGCGGCCGTAGGTCACTACCGGCCATCCGTAATTTGCACCTTTTTTGACTAAGTTCAATTCATCGCCGCCCATGGGACCCATTTCTGCCTGCCAAAGTTGTTTTTTTGAACTATTCCAAGTTAAGCCTTGGGGGCTGCGATGGCCAAGGGTCCATATTTCCTTTAATCCACTGCCGTCTTTTACAAATGGATTATCGTTCGGGACAGTGCCGTCTAAGTTAAAGCGCAAGATTTTTCCTAAGTATGTTTTTTTGTCTTGAACTTTGGGACGATCAAATCGTTCACCGATAGTGATGAAAATATGATCTTGGTTATCAAATTCAATTCGTGACCCAAAATGAGCTTCAATATTATTTGGTGATCCGGCAGAGATTATCTGGTGGAAATTTTTCAAATTTAGTCCGTCAAGGTCTGCGGTGGCGAACGCGGTCGTGGCTTTGTCTGGCTCGATAGGTTCAGAATAGGTTAAAAATATTTTTGTTTTTATTTTAGGATGAACACGGACATCAAGTAATCCGCCTTGGCCTCGAGTCCAGACTTTTGGTGCTCCTGAAATCGTTTCTACTTTTTTATCAATTAAATTCAGGATCTTTAGTTGACCAGAGCGTTCTGTAAAAATGATTTTGTTTTCATCCAGAAAATCAAATCCCCAAATGACGTCTTCCTGTTGAGTCAGTTGTTCCGTGGTAAGGTTTGTTCCTGCGGATTTGAAATCACCGGCAAATGCATTTGAAAAATTTATCATCAAACTTGTGATAAAAAGTAGGATTAAAGTCTTAGGCATAAAGGTCCTTTCTTGTTAAGCCAAAACAAATTTAT
>CAZCHT010000148.1:0-11346 GCA_964498705.1 uncultured Bdellovibrio sp.
ATAATTTGGCTGCTGCGACTTCTTGCAAGCCACCAAAAATACCGCCGTGATTAGGACCAGAATCACCTTGACCATAAACATTGACCTCGACACAATAAAATAACTTTATCTAATTTGTCTTTCCGAAGGAAGGTAAACAGTGCTAACCGAAAAAATTTTTGCAGTAGCTCACGTCATCGACCAGGTCCTTTTGTGGATCCTCGTATTTTTAAGTTTTTTAAGTCTAGGTATGATTCTCGAGAGATTTTTTAATTTGCGTAAAGTTTCGAAAGAGTCTTCACGTGTTCGACTTCAAATTAAAAACTCTTTGCAAAATCATCAAACCGAATTCTTTGAAGATCTAGCTCGCGATCCATTATCATTCGAAGGTCGCATGGCCAATTACGCACTTAAGCATATTAAAGAGAGCGGATCAAAAGGTCTGGAAGAATTTTTCAACACTAATATCTTAACGATGAAACCAGAACTCGATCGCTTCTTAGGATTCTTGGCTACAGTGGGATCGAATGCCCCCTACTTGGGTCTGCTTGGAACTGTACTTGGTATCATGAAAGCGTTTAACGATTTGGCCCAATCTCCAGAAGCTGGTCAGCAAACGGTAATGGCCGGTATCTCGCTGGCGCTCGTTGCAACAGCTGCAGGATTATTTGTCGCGATCCCAGCAGTTATTGGATACAACTATTTTGGTAAGCAAGTAAAAGGTATTGTTCAGAGTTTAGAGTCAGTTAAAGAACTTGGTCTCAGTTACACTAAGAAAAAAGGTTTATAATGGCTGTTAAATTTAGTGACGATGAACCGTTATCAGAAATTAATGTCGTCCCACTTGTCGACATTATCCTGGTTGTATTGATTATCTTCATGGTAACTGCACCGATGTTCATGAAGCCATCCATCAACGTGAATCTTCCAAAAGCCGCATCCGGTGACCAGACTCAACCTGGCCAGTTAAATATTTCAATTACAGCGGATGGACGATTGAATTTGAATGGCGCATTTGCCAGCGAAGAGGCTATCGGGCAAAAAGCGAAAGAATTATTTGACGCTAATCCAGAAGTTCAAGCTGTGATTTCGGCGGACAAAGAAGTCGCCCATGGGCGAGTTGTGGGAGTGATGGACATCGTAAAAACCGCAGGCGTCAAAAAATTCGCGATCTCTATCGATAAAAAATAAACTTATTTTACAAGACCAAGGTGCAGAAAGTCGCTCTATCCGACTTTATTTTGACGGTTCTTGGCCTAGTCTACCCCTACAAACAACACGAAATAAGCACTAAATCCTGTCAAAATTTTGCCGATCGTATGGTATGCGATTTATACTGGCAAACGGACTTTTATTTTTAGCTATGACGGGGGTTTTGTACATCCAGTACTTTTACCAATCGCCTAGTGCTGATATGACCGTCGCATCGGTCGCACAGCTGCGGACTCCCGCTGCTACCTCAGGAAGTCTTCCTGCGGTTATCGAGCCCAAATCTCTTCAAGAAAAAAAGCCAGCTGATCTAGACTGGAAATTTAACTTAGCCTGCAAAGATTCAGAAAAAGACGTGAGCCTGTCGCGGGACTCAATGATTTTGAATTTGAAAAAATGTGGCAAAGAATTTCCCAAAGACATCGTCATTGAAAATCAAACTAATGGTTTCACTGCGTCCGTCTTTGCTATCAGTGATTCAAATGTGAAAACAGATTCAATCCCTTTAAAAAAGGGAAAGAATGTTGTCGTCATCAAGTACATGCATTCAAAATCCAAAGTTGAAATAGTTGAAAAACTTAGCATTCAGCACTAGTTACCCGGCGTAACGCTATCAGTTAAAAAATGGGACTTATAGATTGAGAAAGTGGGTCGAATCTCTTATGTTGGGCTCATGCAAGGTACGTCAAAAGAAGGTTCCGTTTCCAAAATTGTTGCCCAAGAGAGCTTTAAGAAAAAATCAGACGTGCATTTGGCTCGAAAAATTTGGCACATCAGTGGCGTTATGCTGTTGTTCATTGGTTACGAAATTCTACCCCAGACGGCCTCTAAAATTGGAATTCTGGTGCTTTTCTGCCTATTTGTAGGCATTGATCTGTACCGATTAAGAAATCGCAATTTCAACGTTTTGATCACTCATTATTTAAGACCCATAATGCGCCAAAGTGAAATTGATCATTTGGCTGGCACAACCTTTTTGATGGCCGGGGTGGCGATTCTTATTCATTTCTTTGATCCTATCATCGTAAAACTCAGTCTGATTTTTTTAGCACTAGCCGATCCAATAGCGAGTTATTTTGGAATTCGTTATGGGAAAGACAAAATTTGGGGCGAAAAGACCCTGCAGGGCTTCCTGGCGGGGTTTTTCGTATGTTCAGTCTGCAGTTTCTTGTTCTTGTACTTACATGATTATAATCTGTGGCGAGCTGTTGTTGTTAGTTTCATTGGTGGCCTAATTGGTTCACTGGCTGAGCTAGTTCCAATTGCTAAGATGGATGATAATTTAACTATCCCTGTTGCCAGTGGATTGGGTTTATCTTTAGTTTTTTACTTTTTCGGCTTTTTATAAAATCAAGGACATAGCAAATGGAACAATCGGACGCTTCAGAAAAACCTCTCAGAATGTACATTTATATTCTACCGAATTTGGTGACGACGTGTAATATCTTTTGTGGCTTTTTCGCTATGATTTACACAATTAAACAAAATTATATGTATGCTGCTTATGCGATCGTAGTCGCCGCCATCTTTGATACTTTGGATGGCCGTTTGGCCCGTTTAACTCGCTCAACGAGTAAGTTCGGTGCCGAGTATGACTCTCTTTGTGATGTGGTCAGTTTTGGTGTGGCGCCGGCCTTATTGATGTTCAACTGGGCGCTTCAGCCGTTTGGCCGCTTGGGCTGGATGGCGTGTTTTCTGTTTGTAGCATGCGGAGCGATTCGTTTGGCTCGATTCAATGTTCAAGTGAACATTGTTGAAAAAAATTATTTCCAAGGTCTGCCGATCCCGATGGCCGCTGGTATCGTGGCATCAGCCGTTTTGGCGTTTCATGAACTAGAGCTTGATGCTTGGGGTAATGTCTTACTTCTGTGTATGACGATCTTGCTAGCGTTTGTAATGGTAAGTAATTTCCGTTATCGCAGCTTCAAAGATCTAGATTTAAAAGAACGTATGCCATTCCATTACTTAATCGTTGGAGTAAGCATTCTATTTGTTGTTCTATTGCACCCCGAAGTGATGCTGTTTATTCTGTTCTTGACGTACGCGACTCTGGGCGCGGTTTTCGGGATCTTTAAATTGGGCAAGAACGTTCGTAAAATTAAGTCGTCGGTGTATGCACCAGCCAAAGTGGTTGATGACCACGATTTGATGGAAGACGAAGACGAAGACGAAGAAACCAAATAGGACAATCTATGAAAAAATTAAAAGTCGGTGTGGTCGGTGCGACAGGCATGGTCGGCCAAGTGTTCATGAATTTACTAGAGGAAAGAAATTTTCCTTTAACAGAACTTCGTCCGTTTGCTAGCGACGCCTCTTTAGGTAAAAAAATAAAGTGCCAGAATCAAGAATGGACGTGCGAAGTTTTGAAACCAAAATGCTTCGACGGCTTAGATATCGTATTCTTCTCGTCAGGTGATGATATTTCAAAAGAGTGGGCTCCAGAAGCTGTGAAGTCCGGCGCTTACGCGATTGATAATTCAGCAGCCTTTAGAATGAGCCCAGAGCATGCCCTGGTTGTTCCCGAAGTGAATGGCGATTTAGTAGAAAAAATGAATCGCCCACAAGTTATTGCCAATCCAAATTGTTCAACAATTCAATTAGTGGTGGCGTTGAAACCGCTTCAAGAAAAATTCGGAATCGATGATGTACGCGTTAGCAGTTATCAAGCGGCTAGCGGTGCGGGCTTGCCAGCATACAATGAATTATTATCTCAGACGGCCGATTATAAAAATCCAAATCCTGTACCTGTTAATTTTGTTCACCCTCTTTTATTTAACGTCATTCCGCAAATTGGTTCATTTGATGATGACGGCTTCACAAGTGAAGAGAAAAAAATCCAAAATGAAACTAAAAAGATTTTACGTCAGCCCAATATGAAAGTTTCGGCATTCGCAGTTCGCGTGCCCGTATTGAATGGACATAGCGAGAGCGTTTGGGTGACGTTGAATAAAGATGTCAGCCGCGACGAGGTAGTGACGGCGCTCGCATCTATGGATGGCCTTGTTGTTCAAGATGAGCCTAAAAAAAGCGTTTACCCTATGCCTAGAGACGTCTCTGGCAAGGATCCTGTGTATGTGGGACGTATTCACCGTGACCCAGAAAACAAGAAAATGTGGTTGATGTGGGTCGTTTCAGATAACATAAAAAAAGGCGCCGCTTTAAACGGTATTCAGATCGCCGATTTATTAATTAAAAACGCATTAAAAGGTTGAAAACAGGGGTCAATAATGTTGCCATATTAGTATGGTCCAACGTCTATTGATCCTTTGCATTCTATTAGTCCAAGCCCACCTGGTTCATGGATTTTCAATGTCCGTAAAAGGAGCCAGTTCGTCGGCTGTGTTGGATCCGGCTGCGCCGTCAGTACTGACCGTGAATGGTGGTTACGCCATTCCGTCTCATTGCGCGAGTCGTGATGGGTCGACTACATGTAATTCGTGTAACGGTGTAAACATAGAAGTGGCGGCGGCTACGAACGCGCCAGCACCCTGTAACCCAAATAGTATTTATGATGAATTGCCTTTGATAGTAACTGTCGAGTCAGACAAATCAGATATTAGTACACTGGCGATGGGTGTAGCGAAGGCTTCTGAATATTCTGGTAATCAAATAGACGGAATTAATTTAGTGGCAGTCAATGGGCGAACTTATACGTTCCAGGCCACCTGGGCGCAATTAGCTACTGCGTTTGGACTAACATTCACGTGCACGGCGCAGCCATGCGGCGGCCTTAAAACTTTATATTTTGGCCCGGTCAAAGACGATAAATTTGTCGAGTATGTGACACTAAAAATTAATTTCAGCATCGTAAATTATTCTAGCCTATCGACTCCGTATAATGGAATCTCCAAGGGAGTGGCTACTTGGTGTACACCGACATCTTTGGATCCGTTAACATCCGATGTTTCGTCAACAGGACTTTGTTATTTTGAAATGTTTCCTGGTGATGAGAAAGCCTATATCACAAATTTTATCGCCGGCTGGGGATCTTCGCCAGTGGATCCTGATACTTCGTTAACGTATACAAATTTAACTATGTTTTATGCCGAGAAGGCAGCGAGTGCATCGGTACTCGAGACATTGAAATCGGTGACTAATTTATCAGCGCATTCATCAGTGGGTTTGACAACAACCGTGGGAGATCCGTTATCTAGTTATAAAATTGAAGGACTGGAAAATGGTAGTGCGGATTCGGCAAAGACATACTGTTTTGTACCGGCTTTGCAAGATGCGACGGGAACATTTTTATATTTTCTAAATTTTCAAGCCAGCGGAATAACGACAGAGCAATTCAACGGGATGTGTGCAAGTCCGTCAGAAGTCGTCGGCATCCTGAGCGATAAGGACTGTTTCATTGCAACCGTCGCGTTCGGTAGTCGCAATCATATTTTCTTGGACGTGCTTCGTGAGTTCAGAAATAAATATCTTCATCCATTTACTTGGGGAAAAAAGGTTATCAAATTTTATTATGCTAATGGACCATCTTGGGCGAAAAGCATTTCTGAAAACACCCTCGCTAAAGCGGTTGTGAAAGTAACATTGCTGCCTATTATTGCTATCGCGTTCTTTGTTTTAAATCCGCTGTGGCTTTGTGTAGTGAGCGGTTTTGGTTTCTTGGGTTATCGCCGCTGGAAACGCCGAGGTAGTAAATGAAAATCAAACTAGCATTTGCATTTTTGTTTTTAGCGTCCTCTGTATGGGCCCAAAGCCCTAATGACGTATTTTTAGAAGTGGATCCAAATACTCCGAAATCCGAAGCTCCTGTTCAAGATTTGCCTCCAAACGAACCTCCGTACACTAAAACTCAAGATGAACTTGATGCTCAGAAAATGTTAAATCAAGATTCGCCGCCGGTATTGGAAGAAGCTGTCGCTGAAGAAAAAAATGAACTAAAGAAGGAAGCTCCCCCAAAGGGAGTGGAAACTGAATCAGGCAACTCAGGTAGATATAAAATCGCCCATCCAGATGCCAAGCGCGGTTTGTATTTGATCGATCAAAATACAGGAAGGTATTATTACAAAACAGAAAAACTTTCGAAGAAGAATCAATCCACTTCGATTCGGGTGGGAAGTATCACTCCTCCAAATATTTCCATGGAGTCTGGTGGTAACACCTATACATTCGCCGATATATACGGAGACAACGATTTGCCGTACTTGATTTTGGATTACGAATGGCAACCATTTCGCTCGTTTGGAAAGCTGGGTGTAGTAATGGGTGTTGGTTTTTTCACAGCCTCTGGCAATGGACGCTTTGCGAATCCGGCTGTTCAAAATGGCGAGGCGGCCAAAGAAACTTTTACTTTTATTGGCCTGCCAATATCCGTTGGCGGAATTTACCGTTTAGAATTTTCTGACCGTCAATGGTTTGCTCCATTTGTTGTTGGGGGCGGTAGTTATTATGTCTTGGGTGAATTGCGTGACGACGGGAAAGCCCCTAAATTTGTGGGAACTCCTGCAGCCTATGCGGGCGGTGGTGTTTTGTTAAATATTACTCGTTGGAGCAAAGATATTGATTTTGCTATGGACCGAGAATATGGAATCAGCAATATGTGGCTATCTGCGGAATTCCGTACTATCCAAAGTGCAAATGAAGATCTAGACGTCAGCGCTGATGTGTTCAACATCGGTATCTCTGTCGATTACTAAGACAGTAAAACTTTCATCACCTGCTAAATTTTGCTGAATAAAAAGATGACAGCGATTTCATCCTCTAAGTGTTTTATAAAGGGGTGTGAGATTGTTAAAATTTTTTATTTTATCATTGGTACTAGTTGTTGGCATCGCTTGCCAAAAACGCAAAGCCGCGCCAGTTATGGTTTCCGCGCCCGAAGTGGTTCATGATCAAGGGCGTGTAAACGAAGATCCAAATGGATTGGCGCCGACAATTTATTTTGTTCCTATTTTGAATGTTAAAAAGGTGGAATGCCAAGGTGAAGATTTAAAGCCAATTAAAAATGCTAAGGGTGAAACAATCGCGCGCATCTGTGATTCAGATTACAAAGTGTGCGTTCAGCAAGGGACGTGTTTGCTCAGCGAAACACGTGGTATGCGTATAGTGAACTTTACCACTCGTCGCGGGAAAGTCCCAACATTCTCTGAAAACATTAAAAAAGAATGTCCATACGGTTTAGGTGCAAAAGATATTTGCTTGGATCCATACTACACGGTGGCAGCTGATTTAAATTTTCATAAACTCGGTGATGTCGTTTTTGTTCCGTCAGTGCGTGGTCTGCAGTTACCTAATGGCGAGACTCACGATGGTTATTTTATCGTTCGCGATTCTGGTTTTGGCGTGAAGTCAGAAAATCGTTTTGATTTTTTCACTGGTTTTGATAGCGATTCCACTATTTCAAATGTATTCAAAAAAATCGGATTGGACGAGAAAACAAATCGTTTCAAACATGAAAAAGTCTCTGATGACATTGCTGGTAAAGTTCGCGCAAAACGCAACTATCCGAAAATTAATAAAAAACAACTAGCTGAATCCAACGCATTTATCAAGAGCGCTATGGCGCGATAGGGGTAACACCTGTTTAATTTAATGACAGGTGGGCTTCCTCAGTTCCTTTACAATCTTCTACTCGTTAGTTTATACGGCATCTAAATGGCAGTGTGTCTTCTCGTTACTTTTAACCAACCCAACGAGGAGTAAGAATGAAAAAAGCAATTTTATCGGCAGTAGTAATGTTAGTGGCATCTCATGCAACGTTTGCTAAATCAGGCGCTGAGTGCAAATTGGATTTAACACAAATCTCTAGTCAGTATTCAAATGGTAAATATCTATTAGAGCAAAAAGATGGCGTGCCTGATATCGCTGATTGCAAAAACGTAGATTTAAATGAAGGCTCTGTAGTTGTGGATAATAAAGTGTTTATCACTGCTGATAAGTCAGCTTTGATTATTCAAAACAACACATCGAAATCTCTTTCTTTTTCTATCATTCCGGGAAAAATCACAGACTACGCGGTTATGGCTGGTCGTTTGATCATTTCAACAGCTGATAACAAAGTTTTAGTTGTTGGTCGTAACGGAAATATTTTTGAAATGTTAACTTCAGCTGGCAAATCGTACTCTGATGTTAAATCTATCAAAATTGACAACAAAATATTGGTAATGGAACAAAATGCGAATGCACCAATTCCATTAACAGAAGATCAAGTTACAAAACGTATCAATGAAGCGGGAAAATACCGCGCCCTATCGTTTTAATTTTTAAAATAGGGCTTAATTTGAAAGCGCCACCCAGCCGGGTAGGCGCTTTTTTTATTTCTGGCATCGCCGTCTCAATCTTAGATAAGCAAGTCGTCAGAATCCCTAACAAATCTCACTAATTTTAAAAATCCCTATTAAATATTGATATTTAACGTAATGCGTCTAAACTAATAGTTAAGACTGCGTTTAGAGGTTATTGGGCTTTGGAGTCCTGGCTGTGACTGGCCGGACTCCGATTTTTTCCTCCCAAGGGCTTGGGTAGGGGAAAAGAGCAAGAGTTGTGTGGGCGCCATTGAGAGGAGCTCAAACGTGAAGATATTCAGCCAAGCTGCTTTGTTATCCACTCAGCGGGTAATGCAGCAAAATCAAAATAAATTAGAAATCGCAATGAAACAACTGGCGAGTGGTAATCGATTTGCCAATAGTTCAGTAGATGCCGCTGGGCAAGCCATCGCGGAAAATATTAAAGCCCAAGTGAAGGGTATGGATGCGGCCACCGCGAATGCGGAAAATGCCACCAGTTTAGTTCAGCACGCCGAAGGTGCTTTGAATGAACAAAACAATATTTTAATTCGAATGCGCGAGCTCGCAGTGCAATCGGCCAGTGATACGTATTCTTCTGTCGAGCGAGAATTTATCAATTATGAATTTGAACAAATCAATAGCGAACTCGACCGTATCGCGAAGACCACGCGCTTCGGCTCGCAAAACCTACTGGATGGAAGCGAACGTACGTATGAGTTTCAAGTCGGCTCTGATAGTAATTCCTCATCTCGAATTGTCTACCAGCAAGATGCGAACACAACGGGGTCTGAACTCGGCGTGGATGGTTTATCCGTCGACAGTCAATCCTCCGCGCGAGATGCGCTGGATTCCATAGATAGTGCACTCGAACAAATCAGTGGTGCCCGTGCCAAGATGGGCGCCGTACAAAGCCGACTAGAATTTGCTGTGAACAACAACCAAAGCCAAAAAGAAAACCTATCCTCCGCCTATTCGAAACTTGCCGACACCGACGTCGCCCAAGCCTTCACCGAAATGCGAAGAGCCCAAATCCTGCAACAATATCAAGTTGCCGTACTAGCCAACGCCAACGACAGCCAAGGCTACGCCCTAAAACTAATCGCATAAAAGGCAGCTGCTGCCTTTTTGCAATGCGACTGGTTGGAGCTGGACCTTTAGCCCTCCTAGACTAGACCTTTAGCCCCCTATTTAAAATATTTTTTCTTGGCCATTTTCTAGTAGTTACGCATACTAGACGCGTTGCGTTTTAAAAATACCTAGACCAAGGGCTAAAGTTTCCTAGACCAAAGCCGAAGTAATCTATGAACACGTTGGAGCAACCTTGCGATCCGGACCTCGATTCGCAGTCGAACATCCCTTCTCAAGGCTTCCCAGGAAGATACTTAAGAGACCAGTCACCTCGAGAGTATTTTTCCTGAGTAGCTCCCCTTAAAAAATAAAATCAGTGAGTTTGTGTGCAAGCACTGACTCCGAGCCAACAAGTCTATTACTTTGTCCATGTATTGGGACGAGTGAAAAAACTTGCGGTCAAGCAGCACGCTTAGGCTTAAACGCCTTTAAGCGCATGGTCTTTGGTGATCCTTTCTCAAGATGGATCTCGCTAAAGAAATGGCACTGCTACGCTCAAAATACTTTGCCTGTGAATATCTTCACGGTGGAGTTCTGATTTTTAATTGTATTCATTTTTTAAAACTGAGTTTGGTTTTGGAACCTCAAGTGTGAGCGAAGTTTCCAAAGTAACCCCCAAATTCTTTAATATCCACAGGAGGATATAATGGGCTTAAGAATACAGACAAACATGGCGTCGATATCCGCACAAAAGGTGCTCGGCATTCAGCAAAAGAGACAGGAACATGCGTCTCAAGCATTAGCGAGTGGAACTCGCATTGTTAAAGCCGGCGACGATGCCGCAGGTCTTGCGATATCGCAAAGTATGAATGCGCAAGTAAAAGGTATGCAAATGGCGCGTATGAATTCATTCAACGCTGTGAGTGCGATCCAAGTGTCAGAAGGTGGTCTAAACGAAATCAGTAATATCTTGGTTCGTTTAAGAGAGTTAGGTATCCAAGCTGCCTCTGATAATATCGGAGATAAGGAGAGAGAATTCCTTGATCTAGAAGCACAGAACATTATCGCGGAAGCTGATCGTATTGCTAAAACGACAACGTTTGGTAATAAGGTATTGCTAGATGGTTCCGGTGGTAGTCAAACGTTCCATGTCGGTGCTTTCGGCGGTGAGGATAATACAATCACATATGATTTGTCGTCCGATGCTACATCATCATCGATAGGAATTGACGGTCTTTCCGTTGCCGACAAGGGCAGTGCCCGAGATCTATTGCAAACCGTAGACGAATCGATGCAACAAATCGGTGCGATGCGAGCGAATTTTGGTGCGATCCAAAATCGTCTTGAAATCACAACGAACAATTTAGATACACAAATCGAAAACTTATCAGCAGCCAAGTCGCGTATTGCGGATACGGATATTGCTAAAGAGTCTTCAGAACTAGCTTCAGCGCAAGTATTACAAAGTGCTGCGGTATCGGTTCTGGCTCAGGCAAATCAATCCCAAGGCGTAGCTTTGAAATTGATAGGCTAGGCGCCCCCGGCAGGCGCCCCCGGCATAATTATAATTTAAAGTTAAAAGTTCCAGTTCATTTAGAAGTTCAGTAAAGAGTAGTCGCCCACACATCTTCTACTCTAAGCCCAACCCCGGAGGGCCATTCCGGTTCTCCGGGGACATTTATGGGATTAAAAGTGTGGGACTGAAAATATGGAGAGCGTAGGAGTGAATCGTTCATTTCTATCAGTTTTGTTCGTCCTATCTGTGACAATGCATTCTTTTGCGCAAGGTAAGCCAAAAGATAAACCGCTCGTCACGCCATGGGAAGCAAAGCTAGCCAACTACCTAAAGGGT
>CAZCHT010000149.1:0-11295 GCA_964498705.1 uncultured Bdellovibrio sp.
ATACCTAGAGCAAGAAAAACTAAACGTCATGCTGACTCGATCAAAAGATGAATTTGTCAGTTTAAAAAAACGCGTTCAATTGTCTAAAAAATACGAAGGTGATTTGTTCGTCAGTCTGCACGCAAATGCATCCAGCGATCAACGCGCTTACGGCTTAGAGTTTTTTCTAACACCTAATAAACGCAGTGCAAGTTTTGCCTCACTGAATTCCACCAAGACCGCAGCCAATTCGTCAGGTAATATCGACACATCGGCCGACGACGCAATCGAATTATCTAAATCAAAAGACGTCTCGAAAATTTTGAAAGACATTAAGCTCAATATTCAATCTAAAAAAAGCCTGAAGCTAAGTCGTACCCTGCAAAATGATTTGCCGGGAAATATAAAACAGGCTCCATTTTATGTTCTGACTCAGACGCAAATGCCAAGTGTTTTGATCGAAGTAGGCTTCCTAAGTCACCCCAAAGATAATAAAAAGCTGATGAACGAAGAATACAGAAATGATCTGGCTTTAAAAATAGCAGATTCTATAAAACGCTACACCCGTGCGAATTATCCTGCTGCAAATTTGCTTGACGAAAATACGCCGACTCCGAGATAGTGTCCTTTCGGAGACTCCATGAACCTTACCAAATCAGATTTCGAAAAAATTGCTCGTAAAGATGGCCGTAAATACAACCAAATGCGCACAGTAAAAATCACCACTGACGTAGTCGAACACGCTGAAGGCTCTGCTATGATTGAATTTGGAAAAACACGAGTACTGTGTGCCGCTTCTGTTGAAAATAAATCAGCACCTTGGCTGATAGGATCTGGTTCTGGTTGGGTCACGGCTGAATACGGCATGTTGCCTCGTTCAACTCACACACGTATCAAGCGTGAAAAATCAATGACAGGTGGCCGCACTCAAGAAATTTCTCGTTTGATTGGTCGCTCACTTCGCGCCGCTGTTGATTTGAAAGCTATTTACGAAAAACAAATCATTATCGATTGCGACGTTATCAATGCTGATGGCGGAACCCGCACAGCCGCTATCACTGGTGGTTTCGTGGCCTTGGCAATTGCTTTAAATAAAATGAAATCCAACAAAGCGATCTCAACATTACCTTTGAAAAGTTATGTAGCAGCCGTTAGCGTTGGCCTAGATAATGGTATTCCTTTGCTAGATTTAAACTATGACGAAGATTCAAAAATCCACACGGATATGAATTTCGTAATCAATGCTAAAAATGAATTCATTGAAATCCAAGGTACCGCAGAAGGCGAGCCATTCAGCGAAGCTCAGTTACTCGAACTAACGACTGTGGCCCGCCAAGGCTGCCAGGAACTGATCAACGAGCAAAAACGCGTCCTAAGCGGTATCATCAGCTTATAAAGGTAGAATCGTATGGAAATGTGGATTGCGACCGGAAACGAAGGCAAGCTCAAAGAGATCAAGCAAGTTCTAGTCGCTCAAATTCCTGAGATTTCCCTACACCATCAAAATGAGCTTAAAGCCTTCACTCCTCGCCCTGAAGACGGCAAGACGTACTTAGACAACGCTCGCATCAAAGCCAAAACATTAAAGTCAGTCCGTGATAAAGACTGGGTTCTTGGTGACGACACGGGGTTAGAGGTTTTTGGATTGGGCAGTTTGCCTGGAATTCACTCGGCCCGCTATGCCGGCGCCCACGCTAGCGACAGCGAAAATACCGCTAAACTGCTGAAAATGATGACTATTCGATCTGTAGCCGACCGAAAAGCTCGATTTTTCTGCTGCTTAGTGATCTACACTCCGGACAATCAAGAATGGATTTTTGAAGCTGAGCTTACTGGCACAATCGGTAAACTTCCTCAAGGAACTCATGGTTTTGGCTATGATTCTGTGTTTATACCCGATGGCGAAACCAAATCGCTAGCGGAACTTGGGCCGGGTTACAAACTGACCCACTCTCATAGAACACTAGCTCTACGAAAATTCCTTGAACGCCTAAAATCATAGCGCTTAAGTTACCTCGCGCTATGAGTAAAATTTTTCTGTATAGACTTTAGCTTTTGTCAAAAAATCTTACCAGTGTTATAACGTTTCAAATCCGTGAGGCGTCTATGGAAAACTTGAAAATCTTCTCTGGTAACTCGAACATCGAACTCGCTCGCAAAGTTGCCCTAGAAGCTGGTGTGGCTCTCGGACAATCAAAAATATCGTCCTTCGCTGACGGCGAAATCCAAGTTGAAATTCAAGAGAGTGTCCGCGGATGTCATGTGTTTTTAATCCAAAGCACGTGCCCACCGGTCAATCAAAACTACATGGAATTGTTCATTATGCTCGATGCGATCAAACGCGCGTCAGCAGCTCATATCACAGCGGTTATTCCTTATTTTGGTTACGCTCGCCAAGACCGAAAAGTAGCTCCTCGTGCTCCGATTTCTGCAAAATGCATGGCCGATCTACTAACATCAGCTGGTGCAGATCGAGTTGTTTGCCTCGATTTACATGCGGCTCAAATTCAAGGTTTCTTTAACGTACCTGTGGATCATCTTTTTGCAATTCCAACACTCGCTCGCACATTTCGAGAAAAATACGGTTCAGGTTCTGATTTTGTTGTTGTTAGCCCAGATGCGGGTGGCGTGGAACGCGCACGTGCGTTTGCAAAACGTATCGATTCGACAATGGCGATCATTGATAAACGCCGCACGAGCCCGAACGAAGCCAAAGCATTAAATCTTATCGGTGAAGTAAAAGATAAAACGGCGATCATCGTTGATGACATGGTCGACACCGCAGGAACCTTGACTCAAGGAGTGGACGTAATCCTTAAGCACGGAGCTAAACGCGTTTTAGCTTTGGGAACTCACCCCGTTCTGTCGGGCCCAGCGATTCAGCGTTTAACAGATAGCCCAATCGAAAAACTAATCGTTTCAGACACCATCCCGCTTACAGAGACCGCTAAAAATAGCGGCAAAATCGAAGTCATTTCCATGGCTCCAGTATTGGCAGAAGCGATTAAACGTATCTACGGCAATGATTCCGTATCTAGCTTGTTCGACTAGTATTTTCGGGTGTGAACTTTTCAAAAAATAGATGAATTTTCTTGCCCTTTTGGTCGTCGTGGACTAATTCTCGTCATTCAACAATACACTTTTCAAATAACAAACTAACTTGTTTATAGAAAGTACTTGAAAGAGGATGATATGAAACAAAGACACGAACTAACTGTAGAGCCACGTGGCAACGGTAAACACAACAATCGCGCACTTAGAAAATCAATGAAAGTTCCGGGAGTAATCTACGGCGCTATCACTAACGTAAACGTCAGCATGGCTGAAAACGACGTAATCAGATTCAATTCTAGAAAATTTGATAATGCTCTTTTCACATTAAAAAGCTCAATCAAAGATGCTAACGGTAAAGTTGTTCTAATCAAATCAGTAGATATTCACCCTCTAACTCGTCGTCCAGTTCACGCTGACTTATACGCTTTAGATTTAACTAAAACAGTACGCGTATCTATCGAGATCAAAACTGAAGGCCGACCAGCAGGTCTTTCTGAAGGTGGTTTATTAAGTATCGTGAATCGTACAGTTGAGATCGAAGTTCTTCCAACGGATATCCCAGATTCATTAACAGTAGACGTTTCTCACCTTGGCGTTGGCGAATCAGTTCACGTATCTGAATTGAAATTACCTCCAGGCGTGAAAATGATGTCTGCAGCCGATTTAACTCTAGCAGTTGTTAATACAATTGAAGAAGAAGCAGCAGCAACTCCAGCAGTAGCGGCAGCAGCAGCGACTCCGGTTGCGGGTGCTACAGCGGCAGCAGCTCCAGCAGCAGGTGGTAAACCAGCGGCAGGCGCGAAGGCAGCAGCTCCAGCTAAAGATGCTAAAGCTCCAGCTAAGAAATAATATTCATGTGGTTAATCGTCGGACTGGGTAATCCAGGTTCGCAATATACATTCAACCGCCATAACATTGGGTTTTTGGCGGTTGATTCGTTTGTGGGGCCTGATAAAACGAAATCGTTCAAATCAGAATTCAAGGCCGAATTTCTTAAATTAAAATCCAAAGACGAAGATATTTTGGTCCTAAAGCCAATGACGTATATGAATCTTTCCGGAGAATCTGTCCAAGAAGTCGTAAGCTTTTATAAAGTGCCCTTAGATCGCATAATTGTAGTCCATGACGAAATTGATCAACCTATGGGTAAGATCAAAGTTCAGAAAGCCCGCGGTCATGGCGGTCATAACGGAATCCGTGATATTACGGCCAAACTAGGCACAAACGATTATATTCGACTACGCCTAGGAGTCGGACGCCCACCGGTACCGGAAATGAATGTTGCCGATTTTGTACTGCAGAACTTTGGCAAAGATCAACAAGTCGCTCTTGCTGAACTTTTGGCACAATCGACACAAGCACTTGAGAGTATCATCATTGACGGTTATGCTAAAGCCGCCAACAAGTTTAACTAATTAGATTAAGCTAATTGCACCTTAGCTAGCTTATAGAAAGAGGAAGAAATGGCATTACAAGTAGGCATCGTAGGATTACCAAACGTCGGAAAAAGTACCCTATTCAATGCGCTGACATCAGCTAAAGCTGAAGCAGCTAACTATCCATTCTGTACCATCGATCCCAACGTTGGGGTCGTTACAGTTCCTGATATCCGACTAGAAAAAATCACTCAATTCATCAAACCTCAAAGCGTAGTTCCTACGACCATCGAATTCGTAGATATTGCTGGTATTGTTAAAGGCGCGTCTAAAGGTGAAGGTTTAGGAAATCAATTCTTAAGTCACATTCGCCAAACGGATGCGATCGTGCATGTTGTGCGTTGTTTTGATGACCCAAATATCATTCACGTAAACGGCAGTGTTGATCCACTTCGCGATATGGAAGTCATTAATACTGAATTAATGCTAGCCGATTTAGACTCTATGGAAAAGCGTCTTCAAAGAGTTGAAAAGCTCGCGAAGAACTCAACGGACAAAAAAGTTTTAGCTGAGCATTCCATCGTTAAAAAAGTTCACGAAGCTTTAGCTAAAGGTCTTCCTGCCCGTTCAGTGACTCCAGAAGAATCAGAAGCAACTATTTACAAAGAATTACACTTGTTAACGTCAAAACCAGTTCTTTATGTGTGCAACGTATCTGACGTTGATTTCTCTAAAGGTGGTAATGACTGGGTTCGCGCCGTTGAAAAACGTGCAGCAGAAGAAAACAACAAAACAGTAATGCTTTGCTCAGCAATGGAAGCTGAAATTGCCCAATTGCCCCTAGAAGATCGTAAAGAATTCCTTCAGTCGATGGGTGCAACAGAACCCGGTTTAGCTCGTTTAATTCGCGAGGCTTACTTCTTGTTAGGCTTATACACTTATTTCACTGCGGGAGAAAAAGAAGTACGTGCTTGGACAATCAAAAAAGGCATGAAGGCTCCTCAAGCAGCGGGTGTTATTCATACTGATTTTGAAAAAGGATTTATCCGCGCGGAAACTTATCACTGCGAAGATTTATTTAATTTCAAATCCGAACAAGCCGTAAAAGATGCGGGCAAGTACCGTGTTGAAGGAAAAGAGTATCTTGTAAAAGACGGCGATATTTTATTTTTCAGATTTAACGTTTAACAATAACTGTACAAAAACTTTTTCACGGTTTGAAGAAGCAGCAGGTGTATCATGGAAGAAGTGTTAAAAAAAAGTGGCCTACAATTAGGTGAGCTGATTAAAAGTAAAAAAATTTCTGTAGAAGAAGTTTTTCGAATACACTCTCAGCTCATCTCTAGATTCAACCCCGTCTTAAATGCCGTTGTCGAAAACAACTCTGAACAGGGCTTAGTTAAAGCAAAAAAATTAGATAACGACCTTAAAAACCACGACTTAAATTCAAAGCCGTACTATGGCGTTCCTTACACATGCAAAGAAATGATTTCTGTGAATGGCTTCCATCGTACCGGTGGAAACTATTACCGCAAAGATGAAGTTGCTAATGAAACGGGAACTACTGTCGAACGCGTAAACGATCAAGATATGGTGATGCTGGGAACAACCAATGTTCCAGAGTTTGGATTTTGGTTTGAAACCAAAAACACAATCTATGGACGAACGAAAAACCCATATAACGAAAAGAAAACATCAGGTGGCAGTAGCGGCGGCGAAGGCGCGATCATCGGTCTGGGCGCCAGCCCCATTGGCATAGGTAGTGATATCGGTGGCAGCATCCGTATTCCCGCATTTTTCTGCGGTATTTTTGGCCACAAGCCTTCGTACAAATTGGTTCCACTGACTGGCCACTTCCCCAATTCAAAATCGAGTTTAGCGCAACTTTCCGAATCGGAATATCCACTGACTTCGATTGGGCCGATGGTTCGAAGAGCTGAAGACCTGCTGCCAATGATGAAAATCATGTCTGGTGCAGATTCCATTGATAAGCAAGCCGTCAATAATCACAAAGAAATCTTAAATAAAAAACCGGTGCTTAAAAAAGTCTATGTATTATCAGATCCAATGATTCATGGAACGACACGCACCAACTCTGAAATTAAAAAAGCGGTAGAAAATGCGGCTCAGTATTTGGAACAACTGGGGCATCCTGTTGTTGAAATCAAATCTGGATTTTTTAAAGATGCGCTAATACTTTGGTCAAGCCGCCTGAGTGGATCGAAGAGATCTTCGTTTGGTGAACTAATTTCTCCGAACAAGACGATCAATCCATTGGAAGAATTGTCTAAATTAATTTTAGGAAAATCAAACCACACCCTACCTGCTTTCATTTTAAGTCAGCTGGACGGCCGAGTACAAAATGCAGAATCAATCGAGCGTAATCTAGAAAAACTGCGTTTATTTAAATCAGAATTGAATCAACTGTTAGGCGAACACGCCGTTCTATTGTTTCCGACACAGCCAAGATCAGCGCCGTACCACAATCAATTGTTTCTATCGCCGTTTGATTTCGTCTATGCCGGTATTTTCAACGCATTAGAAGTCCCCGTGACTCAAGTTCCTATGGGACTAGATTCTAGTCAGATGCCTATTGGTGTTCAGGTTGTGGGTTCTTGGGGAAATGACGTGCTGACGATTAAAGTGGCTAATGAATTGGAATCTGCATTTGGCGGCTGGCAGCCACCGGAGTTTTACACTTAAACGTCTTTTTTAAGAACTGAGTAGATAACTTCTAGATTCATTTTTAATAAATCCAGGTACGTTTTAGACTCGTAAAATTCGGGCGGAATGATTTCACCATAGACTTCGCCCGAGTACGATCGTTGATATTCCTTTACTAAACTTTCTAAAAGAAAATCGACAGTACCGTATTCTTTGACTAAAGGCACTCTGCTGTCTTTTAAATACTTCTTTAGGTTTAGAACGTCGCTAGGACTTGTACTCTGTGTGTGGAAATATACATTGATGCCCAAAAGATTACGCAAAAAATACAGCGAATTGTGGCTGATCAAAACAGATCGACCTTTAAAAGACTGGAACTTATCTTGAGTTTTCTTGGTGTAGTCGGCCAATTCTTTGCGAGTGCTCTCAAGCCTCGTTTCAATCGCGTTTTTCAAATCTGGGCGTTCCGCTATCAGCGTAGACTTTATCGATTCCAAAATCGTCATAGTCCATTCTGGATTCAGCCAAAAATGAACATCCTGAGTCGTCGCCGCTTTCGTTACAGCCGTGAGATTAACGATTTGGGCTTCGATATTTACTTTAGCAACTTGATCCTTCAGACCGTCTTCTAAGCCGTTTCCCACATACAGAAAAATCTTAGCGTGCTTGATTTTCTTTAAGTCTGACGGTTTCAATTGGTAATTATGAATGGATTGGTCATTTGGAATCAATGTTTCCAATGATACTTTATCTTCCGCTTTCACTAGATGATTAATAAACAATCTTAAATAAGGACTCGATAGCAAGATTTGATTTTTGGGCTGCAAATTAGTGATAATTCCAGCTTCAGCCCGTGGTTGAAATCCAAAAGCAAGAAGTCCCAACACAATAACCTTCATAGCACTCGGACGCACAGCGACCGCCAGAAGAAACAAAATACCGCCGCCTAAGATAATTGTAGGTCCCGTCGGCCAGTCCAATCCGACGGACATAATCAGTCCAAGAATGCTCATCACCACACCAATAACTAACGTGTAATGAATTTGCTTCTGAATCGGCTTAACCAGAACCTTGCCGACCAATGCCGGCACCAATAACAATCCCAGAGCGAGCAATGTTCCTACAGAATAGAAGCACAGAACTAATATCCACAACACCAGGAAATAGAAAATGCTTTTGATTTGCTGAATTGGAATTCCTAAAAATTGCGCGTATTCGGGATCCATAAGAACAATCAGAAGATTTTTTCTGATTCGACTAAAAATAAAACGGATTAGGATGCTAGATACGAATAAAATCAAAAGCCAAACGTTATCAATTAGTAGAATATTTCCGATCAAAATATGCGACAGATCAATTTTGATTCCTGATTTTAAAACAATCAATAACCCCAAAGCACTGAAGGTTAAATATACGACTGTCAGAACACCGTCTTCTTTGATGGTAACAAATTTATTCAGACCCATCATCAAGCCCAAAACCAACAATCCTGCGAATAATCCGCCCAAAATCAAACCGGCATACGACATTCCATAAAGCATAAAAGCCAACGCAAAACCCGGAAGCAATGAATGGCTGATGGCTTCACCCATCAATGTCATACGTTTCAAATTCAAAAACACTCCAATTGGAGCCGCCGCGAAACTAATCAGCAAGCTGGCAACAAGTGCGTTTAAATACAGATCATAATCTTGAAAGATGGACAAGAAGCCGTTCACTGGACATCTCCATGATCATGAAGACAATGATCGACGAAATTAGTTTTCTGACCACCGAGTGGAATAATTTGATCACTGTATGATTTTACGAAATTAGAATCATGGATAGATAATAAAATCGCCGTACCAGAGCTCTTACGTTTCAAAAGATTTTCCTTTAACACTTCAGCTGATTTTTCATCGATATTGGAAAATGGTTCATCGAGAACTAGTAATTTAGGATTTTCAACTAAGCTTCTCGAAAGTAAAACTTTTTGAAATTCGCCTTGAGACAAGTCTGCCAGAAGCTGATCTTTCAAATGTGAAATTGAAATCTCGCTCATGATGGTATCGACCACAGAATCATCTTTTTTCTTGCTACGGAAACCGAAACTAATAAATTCACTGACTGTTACAGGAAAACTACGGTCGATTAAGTGAGATTGGGGAAGATAGCCTATTTCATTTGTATGACGATGGACATGCCCAGAAAAAGGAATCAATCCTAAGACACTTTTGATTAGCGTTGATTTGCCACTGCCATTACTGCCGGTCAAGGTAACTAATGTTCCCGCTTTAACCTGAAAATTAAAGTTATCGAAAACTTTTTTACTATTGCGATACACAGTCAGGTTATGAACATCCAAAACTAAATTCATGGTCCCAAATAAATAAGTTCAATCTGGAAATAAAGCAACTAAAACAAATATTTGTGAAGATTCTAAAGGGGTTAAGTTTTTGGGTCTTGAATGCTGGTGGTTAAGATAAAAACCAACACGCACAGGATCAAAGCCGGAACTAAAAATAGATGAGGAAACATAAGCGCATTCTTCCAGCCTTCGTATATTAAATAGCCTAAAGTGGCATGCTGAGGACCCATACCAAACCCAGTAAAAGACAGCACACTCTCTATAAGTAAAAACTGAGGGATGCTATGGGTGATAGATGTTCGCAACCACGGCCATAAGGCGCGTAAATAATGAGCTCGAACTATATAAAAAAAACTACCCCCGGCCAGGACAGCAGCACTCAGATATTCACGTCCACGCAATTGTAAAATTTCTAGCCTTACGTTGCGAGCAATCGGGGGCCATGCCGCCAAACCGATAGATATTACAAGTACCGAAAAAGAGGCCGCTGACGAGACGCCGCCCGAAACCCCACGATTTAATAAAATTGAAAACAAAGCCACAAGTAGGAAATTAGGGATAGAATCAAATACGTCCAAAATAAAAATAATCAGATGGTTACTTCGACTCCAAAAAGACAATGTACTTCCGACAATCAAACCGATCGCGTACGTCAGAAACAACGAAAAAAAACAAATCAGCAAAGAAATTCCGCCGCCCACAAGTGAGCGCTGTAATAAGTCTCGACCTAACGAATCCATCCCACCCCAATGTTCAGTGCTGGGCATTTGAAAAACTTTGGTAGAATCGATATCCATAAAAAAATCCCTAGCAACGAACGGATAGACACTCAAGGCAATAGCAAAGGCTAAAGGGAAATACCGTTTCATACACTATCCCTTAGGCGCGGATTTAAGTATAGAAAGATAACTTGAACCGCAAAATGCAGAGCAAGATATAAGCTAGAGAATAAAAATAGATAACCAATCACCATTGGTAAATCACGTTGAGACACTGAATCCATAAACCCTAAGCCAAATCCAGGAATGGAATACAAACTTTCTAAAATAAAATTTCCGGTCAGCAACTGCAGCACGATCGTTAAAAAATACCCCAAAAATGAATTCGCGATATTTTTAAACATATGCACAATAAAAACGCGATTGCGGCTAAGCCCTTTTGAACGTGCGTACTGCACGTATACTTCACCAGTCTCCTTATGCCACTTTTCGACGGTCAATTGAATCAGCTGCCCTAGCGGCTTAATCAAAAGCGTTGCAATCACAAAAACTACGCACCCCGTGTTATAGGGGTCAAACTTTAGCGGAACAACACTAAACAAATAGGAAAATAGGTAAATCACAATTGGAATCATCACCAGCTGCGGAATCTGATTTAGAAATCGCAAAAATGCAAGGTAGCGACGGCGCCGTTGTGATTTCACTATTAAAAATGAAACGACTATCGACATAGCAAACAAAACAGCGACGGCGATCCCCAAGTAATGAAAACTAAAAAGTGCTTTGTTCCAAATTAAGTCTGCCACTTTCAAATTATGGTTATGATAAGTCACACCGAAATCTAAGGTATAGAAATCGACCAAAGAGTCTTTCAGACTAAAAAAAAAATACTTCTTTTCTTGTAGACTTTGGGCAGCCTGTTCAACGATATGCTCGTCGTCCACGTAGGCGCCTGGGACAAAATAAAATATTGAAAAGATAATGACCAATAGAAGATGGAAATTTAAAACAAATTTAAATACTAGATCCAATAGTGGTTTTACAACTGAACCCAGAAGGGAAAGCATTATCTCAAATTTCTTCCCACGTTTCACGTGTTGGTGCTCGATCTTTATAGTTAAACGGAACTTTCTCTGCCAAATAAGGAACCAAGTCC
>CAZCHT010000150.1:0-11273 GCA_964498705.1 uncultured Bdellovibrio sp.
TTAGGAAAGATGAGGACTATATGGCTGAAATCACCAAAGGACTAGACAAAAAAGAAGTGAAGAAAATTATTGATGACTATTACAAATCTATAAAACCAGGGGCAACAAAAATATGAATAAAGATAAATTTGATAAAATCATTTCTAAAGCCAGAGAAAACTTACAACACAAAAATGAAACAAATTTTAACGAAATTCATAAACATTATGGTCTTAATACAATAACCGCAGAAAATTTTGTTAAGGCATTAAATGACTACGGTAAGCCAAATGATTTAAATTTTAAAGAGGCAAAAAATCTATACGATAATACCATAGTAGATGTAGTTATTTCGAAAAACTAAACCTTTTGACTAAACTAGTGATTAAAACAACTGAGAAAATCACGGCAACAATAATCCAAAAGTTAAAACTAATAACAGAATGATTTTCACCTGGGACCTCAGACATCGAAGAAGCTTGTATAATCCCGAAAAAGGAATAGGCAACCGCGATTGCTGAAAAAATGCTGAGTAGAATATAAAATTTCCTCATTTAGTATCTCCATCGTTTTCTTTCGCTTCTCCTAAGACCCCTGAAGCGAAGCTTTGACATTGATTCCATGACAAGGTTATAAGGTTTAATTATTTGCTAACTACCCAGTCCCAAAAACTATCAGGACCCATATTTTCAACTTGGACTATCTTTCCATTTTTTAAACCTAGGACGAATATATCATGTTTTCCTCTATATTTGGGAACTGAAGTTGCCTTTACACAAAGTTCGTCTATATTAAAACAATTCTCCACTCCCTCATGAATGGAAAATATATATTCTTCGCTCTCATGATTCGGACTATATTTTTTCAATTCAGAAACTATGAGATTTCGATCAGCGGATACTTTTGAAACCTTTCCTAAAAACACTCTAATTCTAGCATCAATAAGAGATCTACCCACTGAATACTGAACACCACTATAAAGAAATATGGAATAAATAATTGCAACAGCAGCGCAAGCAGAAAGGATAATTACAATTACAGGTTTCTTTTTCGGTTTATTCATACCTCTCCATAATGCTTTTTATTTTTTATTACGCTGATGCATTAAGTAATTATAACGATCAATTACAATATTCATCATGGTTTTACAGTTATTTCCGGCAATATATGGTATTAGAGTGTAGCGCATATTTTGCTTAGAAACATCGCTAAAGGCTTGTCGCATGACCGCATCATCGTAATGCTTATCTTCACATTTACCTGACTTTTTTAGATCCTCAAAAGATTTACCGGATTGTTCAAAGACTCCATTCGTCCACATTGGACTCCCTACATCAGGATAAAAACCCAAGTCACCACCAGCCTTATCTTCAAAGAACATTTGTGGATGTTCTACTCCGCCAGCGCCGTCTATTGGATAGCTGCATTCTTGCGCTAACCCACTTGGATCTATGTAACTCATCGGGTCCCCACCAACATAAGCATACAAATTCGTATCCCCACCCGCAAACCCAATCGGATCCTTCGTAGCCCAACGTCCTATAGTAGGATCATAATGTCTGTGTGAAAAATCGAAGCGAAATGCTTCAATTGATTTTTCCGCAATCATTTCAATATCTTTTCATTTATGTTTTGTAATTTCAAGAGGCAAACTTTTTGTGAACTTTTGAAGCCTTTTATTATTTTAGGCCAAATTTTGGCCTTCGAAACTCTTTCAAACTTTTAAAGAAAAACTCTGCCATCTAGTTTATGATGGAAACGCGTAAATCGGAGAGGACATAAGTTATACATCGATTCGCGGCCGCACCAATCCTTGCTTCAATCCATGGCCATTATAGTAAAATAGATATCAGGAGTTCAATATGATCGGGGTAGTTCAATTTGTCAGAGGCGTTTTTATTTTGGCCATTACTTTAGGTTTTGCTGGCACTCTTGTTGAGGCCACTGGCTGCTTGAGTAAAGAGGCAGCCAAAAGTTATCAACGCGGCGGCATTTCTTTCAGATACTTAAACCAACAGCTTATAAACGAAAAGCAAAAAGGCGTTTCAAAATAAAATCGAAGCTAAATTCTATTTTACTACTATCTTCGTGATTTTCATTTCAGGGTCAAAATGTCGTAGCCGCCCTTCAACTGTGTCGGGACATTTATCAATTATCACTACAGATTGGTTATTTTTTGGCGAATAAGGATCATTACCCCGAAGTGATTCACCAATTAACATATTCAGCTCAGCATCCAACGGGGACAAACTCAAACCATAAATGACAATTCTTTCTGCGTGGATTAGTCGTTCCAATAGGAAATTATGACGCTTTGAAAGTAAATTTATCGACTCAGATGTTCTATAATTTTCAAAAACTATCTCGGAGGGAAGAAGCATAAGATCCAACGCCATCACAGAGCCGTGAAGATGTTCTACCATCCATTTTTGAGCAAACCGCTCGCCCAAAAGAGTATCCCAATTGGTAGTTATCATTAAGACTGGAGGATCATTAAAATAAGGAGCAACCAGATTTTCAAATTCAGGCCGTAAAGAAATATCACCTCTTTCCTGAGCTTCCATAAGGCCATTTGCAATAGTTTGTATAAATTTGTTATATTCGAATATGACTTCTTTTTGCGCCGTCTGAAAACGCTCGGAACCTTTTTTTAAATGTAAATAACGCATTTTAAAAACTAGGTTTGCCATTACAAAATTTTCGTCGCCTTTGCTCACAGGGTGAAAGGCTCCAAATTCTTTGTTAAGGGCGTTCCTTATAACAGACCATGAGTCACTATCTTCGCCGATAGGCCCTCTGACAGCTCCGGCGCCAACGATAACTATAGTTTTTGGCAAGCTATTCATTTACCACCTCTAATTCTTCGACTTAATATACTAGATATCAAATTGAATTTGTTTAAAATTACCGATACGAAAATTTTAATCTATACACTTGTATCATACAAACCTTTATGGGAAGTGTTTTTCAGCGAAGCAATAAATAGAATTTAATCGAAGAATATAACGAAAGGAATTCCCGTGGAAACTTTAGTTTCTGTCTTGGCAGGTGTGGCGATCGGCTATATACCGAACTTAATAACGGAATATAGAGCCCTAGGAAGAAATGCAAAATACTTAGCAATTCGTGTTATTTGTATTTTGGATGACTATGTAGAACGTTGCCTACTTGTAGTTATTGACGATGGTACCATAGATGGACAGCCCGATAAAGATGGATATTATTATCCCCAGCAGCCAGAACCTGATGCTCCGATTTTTCCAAGCGACCTAGATTGGAAATGTATCGATCACAAACTTTCATATCGAATTCTGAATCTCCCTAATGAGGCAAGTATTGCAAGACGAATGATTCAGGGGGCGAGTGATATGGCATATCCTCCCGATTTTGAAGATACTTTTAAAGAGCGACAACGCCAATATGCAAGATTGGGGCTAGATGCCATTGAAATTACAGAAAGTCTGCGCAAGACCTACGGACTTCCTGAAAGATCAAATAAAAAAGTTAAAGAGTTTCTAATTGATGTCGAACAAAAACTTGCTGAAAATAGCGACGAAGACACAGAATAAATTCCGTTATGGTATAGAGTCATAAAATTGTTTTAGAGTACTCATCATAGCTATGTCTGTCTGAAAAAATGAAGTAAGATGATTTATTTCATTTTTCCGCAATCATTTCAATATCTTTCCATTTATGCGTTGTATTTTCAACGCCCCCAATTCTAGCGAGCTTTTGAAGCATTTGATTATTTTTGGCCAAATTTTGGCGTTTTCAAAACTCTTTTTTAGTTTCGAGAAAACGGGCGCAGTTAAAAATACGTAAAATCGGAGTCGGCTTAAGTTATAAGTCGATTCGCGGCCGTGCCAATACTTGCTTCTACCTGAGGCCGTTATAGTAAAATATAGATCAGGAGGCCTCAAAGGAAACTGTTCTATTCGATGGACTCCGATGGACCTCCGGCATTCATACGCAGTAAATTTTCTTAAAGCCGGTGGCGATATCAGAAAACTTCAGCACGTATTGGGACATGAAAATGTATTTGATACTAGAAGACTGTATGCGGAAGTGGTTACTCAACCTGAAGTTCTTGAAGTAAAAAATCCTTTCGAAATTGGATCTTAATTCAGCAACAGCACTTTGTAAGGATCTTGGGCGGCCCTGGTTTGGGCCCCCCATTTTTTGGATACTTTGGAAATTTTAGTAAACTTTTAGCCAATTTTTGGCCTCGGAGAAGAGATTGAGATGAAAAAACGACCTACAGACCCAACAAAAATAATCGATGAGATCCAAGTTTCTCTTTCGGAAACAAGATTAGAGCTTAGAGCGTACTCGACACTTTTTGAGTCGCTCGGATCTGCAACTGTTAGGGCTGACGATATTGTTGGATTAAAATGCATTTTTATTCGTGTCATCGCATCGATCGATGACACGAATAAAAAATTAAATGAGATCTATCCTTCGATATCTAAGTGACTGATAGAAAACTAATTTTTCCTCAAAAAGCCAGCAAGGAGCATACCAGTCGAGGCACCTACCACAAAAAGAAGAGGGCTCTCTTCTGGAAATCTAGATTGCTGTAACCAAATGGGTATTAGTAACGAGTTAACGATTAATCCAGCTGCCAATCCTAATCGTTTTACTAGGTCTGAAACACCTGTATATTGAGGTGAAACGTTTTTCAAAACATAATTGCAGATGCAGTAAGTACTAAGCGCAGTTCCAAAATTAATCAATAGTAGTTCAAAGATCATCTTAACCTTCTTTTAGGTGTAAATAATGGCGAAATATTGATCGGTTGGTTCCCAAAAAAGCTCGAGCCCCAGCGTTCACCTAGACGTTCAGAGCGGCCTCCAAATTGAGCTAAAGGCCGTTCCAGACCTCATGATTTTTGAATTTCGATACTTTAAAGCAGCCGCAATCGGCCGGGTTTACATTAAAAATTTTGTTAGTTAGATAATGCGTTACCGCATGAACCACACTTTTTCGGGAAAAGTAGAAACCATTTATATTTATAACTACTTGGTGTGGACCGTTGCATTGCGTATGATTTGCATTTAGGACATCTCACTTTATAAAGATGAAGCTGCAAAATTCCCGATGTCGTCCATCCTAGAATAATCCATCCAACCTGACCGGTATAAATAGCTGCTGCAAATGCCCCTACAAATATTAGCAACAACAATATAGACTCAATTCTATATAGTAAAAATCTTTTTTCAATTGTCATTTTGTGCTCCAATCACTAACCATATAGGTCTATTAAACACTAAATTTCTAAAATACTAAATATTTCATTTTAAGGCGATGGAATTGGTGTCGTTCCACTTCCAAAACTTCGATTATTGCCAAATGAAAAGCCAAAGGTTCCTGTGTAAACAAAGGTCATCGAAGCACCCCGTGAAGATCCAACGCCGAATCCAGCTCCTGCACCGGTAATAGCACCTGTGTTTGAATCAGTTACCACAGTTCCTGATATTGGGCCTAAATTAGAGTTATAATTAACTGATGAGCCGCACATTGAATTAGCATCAGAGTAATATGTTCCTTGGGCTCCAACGCCACCTCCGTAGCCAAAGCCTGTACTCCCACTTCCGTAGACGCCCGCAAAAATGCTTCCATTTTGCGATCCAAAATATATTCCTCCTGATAAATCGTATCCTCCGCCCAAGTAGCCACCAGCACCTAAACCTATTGTAATTCCCCAGAGACCAGTTGGATCAATATAACTCATCGGATTCCCACCAACGTACGCATAAAGATTCGTATCCCCACCCGCAAACCCAATCGGATCTTTCGTCGTCCAACGCCCTATAGTAGGATCATAATCGCGAGCACCAAATTTCACCAATTTAGTATCCTCGTCATACAGCCCTCCAGCAAACAATACCGGTTGATAATTAGGATTTGAGTTTCTCATTATGTTGCCAAACTCGTCGTATTCCAACTCCTGAACAACGTATATGTTTGTTGGATCAACAATATACCGTATCGATCCCGTACCAGCATCTTGAACCAGTTTATATGTTTTATTATTTTTAATCAAATAGCTAGGACTGTGACCTGACTCCGGACCGTATAAATAAATTAGTTTCGGAGCTTTGTTTTCATCCAAAATCGCGGCAAGTCTTTGCTGATCGTACCACAAGTAATATTCTTTTACGGATCCGTTCACCATTTTCTTTACTCGGCGATTCATGGCATCCGTTTTATACTCTACGATCTTTCCATCTGGGAACGTCACCTTTTTCAAATTGCTGAACGAATCATATTCGTAGTTTATCGTTCCAAAACAATTCGTCATCGACGCCATTTCGCCATCGTCTGTATAGGTATAGGTCCTGTTGATTGAACCCTTCATCTCGAGCAACTGGTCATCGGTGTTATGCGACGCCGTCGTTCTTTTTATCGGCGGATTATTTAAATTCTGAAACTGAGTGAATTCCTTCATGTTGTTGTTTGAATTCGCTGGATATAGATATTTATTATAAAAATCTTTACTATCGGTTAGTACTCCGTTCACGTATGTCTTACGCAGCTTCTCCATTTTTATTAATCGATTATTTTGATCATAGGTCGGAATCAAAGAAAAATAGTTGGAATAAACATGACTGTTTACATTATATGTCGAAGACGTAAATTCCGATGCTTGTCCTAAACTGTCATAAATGCGCTTCATGCTGAGCTCTAATTCCGCACTAATGCTGTTGCTAACACTCACCTTGGTTATATCGGTGGGATTTGCACCTAAAGCGTTATCGATTCTACTTTGGGAATAGAATAATCTATTCCCCACAACTACGCCGATATTTTCTTCGTGAATAGCTGCTGGATACGAATATTGACTGTAAACATCCGTCTGAAGTCCATCAACTCTGCCTTTATTATACGTATACGTCGCAATCTTTGATGAGTTTAAATATATATCCTTTACGCGAAACTGATTTGTGTAATATGTGAATTTTAAACTCGCAATCGTCGATCCGTCGACATCATACCAAGTTTGTTTTTTCACCGCACTGCCGGCCCAATCCATATCAAGTCGAATATTATCCGGCGATTTTATAGAGCGAACGCGTGATAACACATCATATGTAGTAACTTTCAGTTCGCCCTCGGGCGTGACCACTTTATCTAAATCTTTGCTAGCTGGTTTATAAACATAGTCTAAAATCTTGCCGCTTGGCTTTGTAATTTTATCTACTCGTTTATCGGCATCGTATTCAATAAGCGTTTGTTTGCTCAAAGGTGTCAGCATTCCTTCCAGGTAGTCACCTAAACCGCGTTGAAATTGATGGACTTGATTACTAGGCGTCGTCAGTTTTTTAAGCGTTCCACCCGCATCATATTCATATTTAATTTTGTCCGAATTCGGCAACGTAACCTCTAGTACTTGGCCTTTGACATTTCGCAAGTATTGAGTAGTTTGGCTTTTGTAATCGGTCGAACTAGATAGATAGCCGTTTAAATCGTATCCAAATGTTTGGTCTTGATTACCTTTTTTAACTTTAGAAATACGACCGAAAGAATCATATTCTATATCAGTAGCATACTGGGAATATGGCTCAATTTTAGTGGGCAAACCGTGCGCATTGAATGTCGTCGTAGTGGGCCCTAGAACGGAATCTACTTCTGTTAAAACTGTCGCCGGAGAAAATTTAAGACTACCAGTGATAGATCTATTAATTGAAGGTTCCGACACCGAGGTTGCCTGTTCAACTATAGTTAGAGGGTTCGTCGAGTTTTGATAAAAGCGGGTATCCTGACGCGAGATAGTCGACGTAATGGCTTCATCCGCCGTAACAATATAGTTACCAGTAGACATTGTGCCGGAGTAATCCTGTCCCCACATCGAGTCCGCAGTATAGGAATCTTCCGATGTAGTTTCTTGGGCGATGGTTTTATATCGATTATTTAAAATTAGAGTTTCTTTCTGATAAACAAGATCCTTATTCTCGTTATACTTGCGTGTCGTTATTTTATTATCAAAAACATCACTAGATACGCTTTCGCTATCGCCGAATCCTAATTTATGTATGTAGAATTTTACCCCAGCCAAATAATCGGTGTAAAATAATTGAATCAAACCATTATTTTTTTCTTCTTTTTGAAAATTACCTTCACTGTCATAAGTGAAGGTCGTTACTAGGCCATTGATATTTTTAAATGAGGTTAATAAGTCATTGGCATCATATTGCATTTCAAACAAATGTGACAAAGAATCTGTTACGCTATTTATTTTTAAACTATCCGCGCTGATCAATGTTTGAACACCATAGTTTGAAGTGATTTTTTCAATATTGTTTTGAGCATTGTAATGAAAATTGATCGTTTGCCCGTATTTATTTTCAATTGATGAAAGATAATTACTAGGAAGATAGTTAAATTTTGAAATCAGCGTTTTCATGATTGCATGGCGCGTTTCTAAATGAACTCCTTGTTGATTAAAAATAAAAAGCTCATTGGAATTCGTTTGATTAATTAATATGTCTACACTTCCATATGGTGCTAAAGTCGCAGTTTTAAATCCTCTGTAAGAAACGGTATTTCCACTGCCCAAAAATAGAGTTTTCGACCCGCGATCGAAAAAGTGATGACTGGAAACAGTCCAGCCTTTCAAACCAAAAGCAGAAGGTTTATAAACAACAAGTGTTTTCTGCTCAGAGACGACTGGATAGTAACCTACACTTAAGGCATAATTACAAACAATAACATTGTTCAGATCTGGTTCACATAAAGGTAGGTTTACCCCGGCGGCGAATATCCTTTCTATATAAAGACTAAAATCATAAATACTTTTGAATGGATCGGAATAAGTTAAACCCTGACCTTTTGTAATATAACGTACGTTTGCCTTTGCTCCGTAAGCAGCACTCATACTTAACAGTATCGGTTCAGTTACATTGGCAGGAAAAAGTCTGACCCTTAAATCCGAAATCGACCTGTCCGACAGCGCATAGTCTGTATCAATAGTTCTATTTTTATTCGTTTTAGTATTGTATCTAGAACTGTAATTTAAATAAATGTCCGTGCCGTCAACTGGAATTGATTCGCTTACAATTTTACTTTGATAATCAATTTCGCTACCACAGGCCGATGCAATGCGATTCTGATCGTTTCTTGCTGACATTGCATCCAAGCTTTGCGGCAGACTTGGATTCCCAAATTCGGATGTGCACGCTGAAACGCCAAAATGTCCCGCAGGTGTTCCATCCGCATTTTTGGTGAATAAAGTGACCGGAACAATGACGCGAGTATATCCGGGGCTAGATGTACTATCTACAATGGTCGGTGCCTTACTTCCGCCAACAAATACATTATAGGTAGTCTGTAGATACGTAATGCAACTTGAAGTAACATCTCCCAAAGCATTTGCAGTTACTGTTTTCAAAATTAAAAAAATAATTACAAAATATATTTTTCTCATAGTCATACCCTACTATTGTTCCGCCGGGCATTCTTCGTAGGCCCAACTTGGAGTTTGAAGGAATTTAACGTCAACGCTGACACTTTGCTGAACGGCATTTCCATAGATATCAAAAGCCTCAACGGAAATACTAAAATTACCCTCAGCTAGTTGCGGAAGATTCGCCTTAATACTGATTTGATCATCAGACACGACTGCGAGTTGACCATTTATTTTTGCGCTCGATAATGGCTTGTTCGCAGCCGCTCGTACCTCAATCATTTGCGAAACAACGCTCTGGTTTTGTGGTGATATAATACTGACACTTAACGGCCGTGTATTTCTAGCAATTTTGAACATCTTAACACTAAAGTTCCCGACCTCATCTGCAGAAACGATCTTAAGTTTTTTTTCCTGATCTGTTGGAAATAAGATTTGATAGGTAAATTCAGTAAGTGCCGTGCTACTAACCTCAACATCATCCACATACACTTGCGTCACCGTCGATGCCATGTCCGTCACCGAAACATTTACATCAAAATAATTCGCTATAATAATTCTAGGAATGAAATTGGTCGCAACAACTGGAGGGTCAGCATCCACAATTAAATTTGTATGAAGCACTTGGTTAGTTTCGTTTCCAGCCATATCGATGGCTGTTAAGCTTAGGTCTTTGCCGCCGGAACTCGTAATTTCCATTAGATATACGTATTCATTTATTCCCATTTGCAATAACGACTGACTATTTATCTGAATAAATGATAAAGTTTCGTTCGAGGTAATTTTGATGCCCTTGTAATAAGGCAATTGCGATGTATAATAGTTTGAGACTATATCCGAGGATACATTTGGTTTGTGGGTATCTACCGTTATTCCATATACGGTCATTAAAGCGCTTTTATTTCCAAAATCATCCACACTCTGAATTGTTACTGTCGCTAACCCGTCATCCAGCGCCAAAGGTATCGATTTACTTTTGGAATTTACAATCACAGCCTGATTGTTAACCCAAACCATTGTAGTAGTTGCCGACGCATCCGTGACAGTAACAACGGTGTTAGGATTATTGGTTATGGTACTATTATTTAATGAATAGCTAACCAGTGGCGGAGTCGTATCAGCCGGTGCATCTTCTTTTAAGATCTCTACCGTCAACGACGACGTTATCGCACCAAGAACGACCAGATTCAAATTATTTAAGGCACCTAAATTTAAAGTCGCCGTAAAGGTGGCCGTATTCTTATTTACTTGGGAATTGGAAATTAAAATCGTCCCGTTATTCTTAAGATCGAACTTTTGAACTCGAACTAAACTGACATATAAAGTGTTAGCTACATTCGAAACCAAACACGCCAGTCGTCTAAAAATATTGGATTGATTACACGTTTGCTGCAAATGGGCTTGGCCATCGGCATTTATGATTTTGATTGTATATTGACGGTTTAAATCGGCGGCAGGAACATTAATGACTTCATTATACACCCTGGCTGATGGCTGATCTCCATAAAATCGCTTCGGTCCAAATATCGTGGTAGCAGCCTCAATTTGAAATGAAAAACAAAACAGCCCCACTGCAAACGCAATAGATTTACTCATGTTGATCCTTCCCGTTACATTCACTGGTTCAACGATTCGGGTGATCTCAAGAAATCTTTAGATAAACTACCTTGCTTTATTTAAAGTTTTACAACTTCACTTAATGAGACAATCATTTTTAGACTTTTGATGATGTCGATATTGAAATGATACAATTAGGATCTTTGTTCCAGTTTAAAAATGTGCACAAATAACTATTTAGTTTTCAAAGCAGTGAATATCTGGGCCTATTAAAGGTATAACGTAAACGATCCAACTCGCCTAGTTGTAAGCTAGTGGTGTAATGCCCATAATG
>CAZCHT010000151.1:0-11247 GCA_964498705.1 uncultured Bdellovibrio sp.
AGATCCGATGCGAAGGCAGCAAAGGCCTCAAGAGCGCGGAACTGAGCTAATTCTAGCTGGATAGTACCCGCAACTTTTTTCATCGCTTTGATCTGAGCCGCACCACCCACGCGCGATACTGATTTACCTACTGATACCGCAGGACGGATACCTTTATAGAATAAGTCAGTTTCTAAGAAGATCTGACCATCAGTGATCGAGATAACATTTGTTGGGATGTAGGCAGAGATATCGCCCGCTTGAGTTTCGATGATTGGTAGCGCAGTTAAAGAACCACCACCTTTAGCATCAGAAAGTTTAGCAGCACGCTCAAGTAAGCGAGAGTGGATATAGAATACGTCACCTGGGTACGCTTCGCGACCTGGAGGACGACGCAATAATAATGATAACTGACGGTAAGCTTGTGCTTGTTTAGTTAAATCATCATAAACGATCAAAGCATGACGACCAGTATCGCGGAAGTATTCCGCCATTGCAGTTCCAGAGTATGCAGAAAGATATTGCAATGGAGCCGCATCAGATGCACCAGCAGAAATTACTGTAGTGTATTCCATTGCGCCAGCCGCGCGAAGTTTTTCAACTACGAGTGCTACTGTTGATTGTTTTTGTCCGATCGCTACGTAGAAACATTGTACGTTTTGACCTTTTTGATTGATGATTGTATCGATCGCAATTGCTGTTTTACCAGTTTGACGATCGCCGATGATCAACTCACGTTGACCGCGACCAATTGGAATCATTGAATCGATAGATTTGATACCAGTTTGCATAGGCTCACTAACTGATTGACGGTAAACGATACCAGGAGCTTTTAATTCTACCACGCGAGTGTGTGGAGTATTTAAAGGTCCGCGGCCATCGATTGGCATACCAAGCGCGTTCACTACGCGACCAAGTAGAGCTTCACCGACTGGAACTTCAACGATTTTTTTAGTACGCTTAACTACGTCGCCTTCTTTAATCGCGCGATCTTCCCCGAAAATAACTACGCCGACAAATCCGTCTTCTAAGTTAAGAACCATACCTGTTACGCCACCAGCAAATTCAACAAGCTCACCGGCTTGAACGTTATCTAGTCCGTAAACGCGGGCAACCCCGTCACCTACTGACAATACGCTGCCTGTTTCGCTAACGTCGATTTTTTTAGAGTACTGGCTGATTTGCTCTTTTAAAATTCGGCTGATTTCATCAGCTCTGATTTGACCCATGTCCATTAGTACAAGCTCCTAATTAGTGATTAAGTAATTCTTCTTTTAATTTTTTTAAATGTAAGTCTAAGCTATCGTCAAAAGTCCATCCGCCAACTTTAGCAACTACGCCGCCGATTACCGTTGGATCTTCTTTAAATTTCAAAACGATTTTCTTTTTCAAAATAGTAGATATTTTTGCTTCTAGTGAAGACACCACTTCGGCACTCAAAGGCTTAGCAGAGTAAACGTCTCCTTTAGTAACACCCGATTCTTCATCCATTAGCTGTTCATATGCTTTTGCGATTTCGGGCAAAGCAGCTGAGCGCTTACGGCTCATTAACAATGTTACAAAGTTTTTTACGTTTTCAGGTAGTTTTGTTTTTTCCAAAGTTCCCGCAACAGCTTGGGCTTTTTTAGAGCTTTCAATTTGTGGATCTTGAAAGAATTTTGCAACGTCCGCTGTGCTTGTTGCTTCAGCCAAAGCAGTTAAGCTGGCTAAGGTTTGTACGTGCGAATTTGCTTCTTTAGAAACAGCAAAAAGCGCCTTTGCATATCGTTTAGAAACTGCGCTTAAACTCATGGATTCACCGCTTCGATATTTTTATTAAACTCAGATTGTAATTTTTGATGATCTTGACTGCCGATATCAGTAGTCAGAACTTGTCGCGCCGTCATTAACGATTGAAGAACGATATCTTGTTTCGCCTTCAATGTTGTTTTTTGAGCTTCAATTCTAGATGTCGTTTGAGCTTCGTCTTTAATGCGAGTCGCTGTCGTTTGAGCTTCGGCAACCATGTTTTTACGGACGCCGTCGGCGTCTTTCTTCGCTTTTTCAATGCTGTCCGCAGCCGTTGCATTCAGTGTTTTTAAGCGTTGTTCGATGTCTTGATATTCTTTTTCAGCTTCTTGAAATAATACTTTAGATTTTTCAGCTTGTTTTAAATAGTCCGTTTGACGAGCCTTAAAGAATTCAATCAATGGTTGTTTGCCATACTTATATAGTATCGCACCCAAGATAGCTAAATTGACTACTTGCCATTTTACCATCGCAGGAATTTCATTTGAATGCGCATCGTGGGCATCAGCCGCAAGCGCCATATACGAAGTTAGAAAAACTAATAGAGCCGGCACCAATTTCATGATTTACCCAAAAGTTTATTGTTAATAGCCATTACCAGGCTAGATTTCATGTCTTTTAATTCAGATTCTAATTGAGTCGCGCGCGCTTGTAGATTTTTGCGATTTGATTCTAGAACTACATTCGCCTCTGCTTTTGCTTGCATCAAAATTTTATCTTGTTCGGCGCTGGCCTCAGTTTTTGACTGTTTGAAAATTTCAGAGATTTTTCCATGAACTTCTTTTGCTTTTACTGAGTACTGTGCATGTAGTTCCTGAGATTTCTTGTGGATATCGTCAGCGATTTCTACGCTACCTTTTGTGTTTTGAAGTCTTTTTTCGTGTATAGCTGTAAACGGCTCATAAACGAGCTTAATTAAAGCAACAAAAGTAGCGATGAAAATTACAAACTGAACAATAACTGTGGCATTTATTCCAAGCTGTTGCAGCATAAGCCTTCCTGCGGTGGGTGATTAAAGTGTTTTGGGAATAACACCTTTAGGCAACGCTGTCCAAAAGTTTTTTTGACATTTATATATATAGATGTGTTTTCAATCGGTTTTTAAGGACGCTAGTTTTTGGGCATGTACGACGCACCCTCAAACACCACGCCCTCGTCGATTCTAAGGCTTGGGGTTGTGACGGTGCCGCGAAACACGGTCGGCGGATGCATGACTACTTTACTGCGTGCAAACAAATTTCCTTCAACACTGCCGTTGATAATAATAGTATCGGCTTCGATTTGAGCTTGTACTTTAGCGCCTTCATTAATGATGATGGTGTCTTGAGTAAAAATCTCGCCCTTGAAAACACCGCCAATTTGAACGGTGCCTTCAAATGACAGGCGCCCCTCAAAAGATGCGCCCGCGTCAAGAATCGCCGTGACTTGGTTTTCGCGGGTGTTTTCTCGTGCATTTTCTCGTTTGCTGTCGCGTGAAGTTTCTATTGCTGACATCCTTCTTTAATTTTGTCGATTAGCTGGCTCAATTCCTCATCAGAATAGAACGCGATACTGATTTTTCCCTTAGAATTATGGTAGTCGATATTAACTTTTGTACCAAGTAACTTCTGAAGCTCATCAGCCAGACCGGCCATCAACCGATTTGTTACGCTTAAATCCACATCTTGCTTAGTTGAAGATTCGGCCGCATCTGTTGATTTCTTTTTCGCCAAACCTTCTAGTTTTCGCACACTGATGTGCTCATCGCGAACAATTTTAGCTAGTTCTAGTTGTTTTTTATGGTCTTCAACGCTCAACAAAACTTTTGCGTGCCCAGTTGAAATATCTGAATTAACTAACATTTCCTTAATCTCTTTAGGAAGTTGCAACAGACGTAGCGCATTGGATACGGTGGCGCGATCCTTACCCACTTTCTCTGCAATTTGCTGGTGAGAAAGAGAGAATTCGCTTTGCAATCTTTGATAGCCATCAGCCTCTTCGATTGGATTTAGGTCTTCGCGCTGAACGTTTTCAATAATAGATAGTTCTAAAGTTTCACGATCTGAAAAATTTTTGATGATTACCGGAACTTCGTGAAGACCGGCCATTTGCGAGGCTCTCCAGCGGCGCTCCCCAGCAACGATTTCAAATCCTTCTCCGACTTTTCTAACTATGATCGGCTGAAGGATGCCGTTTGATTTAATACTTTGAGATAGTTCCTGAAGTTTTTCCTTTTCAAAAGTGCGGCGCGGTTGAAATGCGCCCGGTTTTAACTTCTCAATGCTCATTTGCCAAATTTTTCCCTCTGACAACACCTGGGGTGCCGCAGTCGTCGCCGGTGCTGGTTTCGCAGCTTCTGTTTTTCCAGAATTTGGCGCTACAGTGGAATTTGTTTTTAAATTGGATGGCATGGTCGTAGGGGCATTCGCTTGGGTATTATTTGTTCCCAATAATGACCCTAAACCTCGACCTAAGCCTCGTTTTTGTTTTTCTACGGAAACCTCAGACATTAGATGCCTCCCGCAGATGCTTCGGCCGCACGTTGTGCGTTTTGCGCAGCAAGCGTTCTTTGCTCAACTTCTTTTGCTAACTCTAGGTACTTAATTGCACCGATTGATTTGCCGTCGTATTCAAAGATAGATTGGCCATGACTCGGCGCTTCAGAGAGCCGAACATTTCTAGGGATAATGGCTTGGAACACCTTTTCGCCAAAATGATTTTTGATTTCGGTTACAACCTGATGGGACAGGTTGTTTCGAGTATCAAACATCGTTAATACGATGCCCTCAATATGGAGGTCATGATTTAATGATTTTTTGATTAGTCCGGCAGTATTAAGTAATTGGCTTAATCCCTCGAGTGCGTAGTATTCGCACTGAAGTGGCACCAAAAAACTATTCGCGGCTGTTAATGCGTTTAGCGTGATTAGCCCTAATGATGGTGGGCAATCGATGATTACGTAGTCAAAGTGCTCAGACAGAGTTGCAATCGCTTGTTTTAATTTATACTCGCGCTGTGGGATATCCACTAGCTCAATTTCCGCGCCGACAAGATCTGGATTTGCCGTCACTATGAATAGGTTTTGATTATTTGTTTTCTGTACCGTCTCTGCCAGTGATTTTTCACCGATAAGAACGTGATAAATATTGTTTTCTTGGCTCTCGTGCTTCTTGATTCCAAGTCCACTTGAAGCATTTCCTTGAGGATCCATATCTAGAATTAGGACTCGCTTACCCAAAGATGCTAATGCCGCCGATAAATTTACCGACGTGGTTGTTTTTCCTACGCCGCCCTTTTGGTTCGCTATGCAGATAACTTTTGCCATGAAACCCCCTAGTAAGAAAATTTATTCTCATCTGAGTATATTTCAACAAAATTTTGCGTTTTACACTCATGCTTTCATTCTTTTTTTCCGATGTTCCACGTAGAACATATGAAAACTCCGCTTTTTATGAAAAACCAGCTCGATTGTTCCACGTGGAACATGTATTTCTGCCGATTCCTCGTAAGCTTCTTGCTATTTTTTGTTGCCTGCGAGCAAAAAGATCCAAAACCAGAGCTAAAAGACAAAATCTATCAGGACATGATCGCTCAACAAGGTGAAGCCGAGCGAATAATGAAAGAAATGGAAACGAAAGCGGCTGAAGTTAGAAAAACAGCAGCGGAAGCGCGCATTAATACCGGAGTGAAAGAAAAGGCCGAGAGACAAGCTATCGAGTTTGAAAAGACTCGAGATAAAATGGCTCAACAGATGACCTATTGGAAAATTCGAATTTTTGAACGTTTAAAACATGTGCGAACACTCGCAAGTAAAAATACCGGTCCATATTCATCCGACTCTGCAGAGCTTGAGACGTATGAGTCGGAAAAGAAACTGCGGCAGGCAAAAAACGCGTGGGATCTAAAAGCACGCTTTAAAGAGACGGGTTTTGAATACAATCCTGTGTTAATGGGTGAAGAACCCGGCAGTAAGCCTAAAGAAAAGCCCAAAGCCCCCGAAGGTGGCGGTCATCACTAATGTTCCACGTGGAACATTAGTTTTTAGTCGTTTTAACGACGCCGAACCGAATCTGAGTGGATGGAAGAACATATTCCCGAACAAGCGCTGGATAAAAAATAGAGCATAGCTGAGTCGGAATCTCTGTGATCTCAAGACCCCACTGCTCACCTTTCATGTGATACAAAACGCCGCCTTTAGGCATGATTTTACGGGCCAATAAAATAGTCTTAGAGATATTTCCAAAACCGCGTACAATTGCGAACTTAACAGAATCAACCGGAAGAGATTCGATAGTTGCGTGTTGAACTTTAACATTCGTAATCGATAGCGTAGTTGCGACGTGTTTCAAGAACTCGACCTTCCGAAGATCGCTTTCAATTAAAACCACTTCAATTTCGGGATTCAATATACCGAAAACAATTCCGGGAAAACCATTTCCACTACCAAAGTCATATATTTTCTTTAAATCAGGAGAGTCATCCAGAACTATCTGGCTCCCAAGAATACAATCAGCAAAATGCAGCGCGTCAGCCACGGGGACCGTCTTTGGGCTTACAAGACTGAGGGTTTTATTATGTTTTACAACTAAGGCGAAATACGACTGCAAAGCAGTAATGGTTTTTTCCGATAAATCAGGAAACCATTCTTTAATTCGCCAAGGAATCTTGACTGCTTCATCGTTGTTGGTGTTGGCGCTCAAGAGAATTCTCCTTCAGAAGTTTTCGACCTTTGATATGAATGATCATAGCTTGAATCGCTGAAGGATTAACACCACTAATGCGTTGGGCTTGGCCCAAGGTTAGGGGTTTTACACGAGTTAATTTTTCGCTCTCTTCATTCGAGAGACCTTTTACATCATAATAAATTAAATCAGAAGGTATCTTGAATTCCTCTAACGATTTAGCTTGCTGAATAAGTTCATTTTGCCTGTGAATATAGCCAGAATATTTAACTTCAATCTCCACAGCGTCCAAAACATTGGGATCTTCTTTTACATCACCTAAAAAACTAAGAACATGTTCTGTCGAAATCTCTGGTCGACGTAAAAGTTCTTCTAAGGTTGTCGACTTCAATAAAGCCGCGGTTTTTAGTTCAGCCATTTTTGCTTGAACTACCGGTGTCGGTGTAATTCGAGTCTCTTTAAGGCGCGACAAAAGACTAGCTCTACGAGCTTTCACATTCAAAAGGTCCTCGACTCTGGCCTCGGACAGCAAACCAATGCCTATCGAAGCATTCGCTAACCTATCGATAGTATTATCTTCTCGCAAAACAAGTCGGTGTTCTGCGCGGGAGGTGAACATTCGATACGGCTCGCGAGTTCCTTTGGTAACTAAGTCGTCAACAAGTACGCCCATGTACGCGTGGTCTCGTCCCAAAATAAACGGCTCTAAGTTTCGAAGATATTTATCCGCATTTACCCCAGCTAAAAATCCTTGAGCTGCCGCCTCTTCATATCCAGACGTTCCATTAATTTGTCCGGCCATAAACAAATTCGAAACGGCTCGGCTTGCGAGCGACTTTTCAATTTGTGTCGGTTCAAAATAGTCATATTCAACGGCATATCCATAGCGAACAACTTTTACATTTTCTAAACCAGGAATTGTTCTTAAAAACTGATCCTGAACGTCTTCAGGTAGAGACGTTGAAATACCTTGAAGATAAATCAAATCGCTTTCTAAACTTTCAGGCTCAAGAAACGTCTGATGAGAATCTCGATCAGCAAAACGATGAATTTTATCTTCGATACTTGGACAGTAGCGCGGACCGACGCCCTCAATAACACCACAAAACATAGGAGACTTGTCTAAATTTTTACGAATAATGTCGTGAGTTTCTTCCGAAGTTCGCGACAAATAACATGCAATTTGTGGAAGCTGAGGAAACTCGCGCGTACTAAAACTAAATGGATAATAATTAGTATCGCCAAACTGCTCTTGTGTTTTCGACCAATCGATAGAATCCTTGTGCAAACGCGCCGGAGTTCCAGTTTTTAATCGCTGAACATTTAAACCAAAAGATTTCAATTGATCAGATAAACCGACAGACGCCTTATCACCTATGCGTCCGCCTTCGATTTGCTTTAAACCAAAATGCATTACGCCATTCATGAATGTTCCGGTCGTTAAAATAACTACCTTACTTAAAATTTTCGACAAATCAGGAAGGATAACTCCATGACAAGCGCTGCCATCAAGGACAAGCGCTTTAACTTCAGATTCCAAAACAAAAAGATTCGCCTGATTCGACACAATATCTTTCATACGGCGAGAATATTTAATTTTATCTGATTGAACACGAGTTCCGCGAACAGCTGGACCGCGAGAAGAATTTAATCTTTTAAATTGAATGCACGTTTCATCGGCGACTTGTCCCATTTGCCCGCCAAGAACATCAAGCTCGCGAACCATGTGACCTTTTGCTAATCCACCGATGCTTGGATTGCAGCTCATATACCCAATGCGATCTTTATTGGAAGTAACGAGTAAAGTTTTGTGCCCTAAACGAGACGTGGATAAGCAGGCTTCGATCCCCGCATGGCCACCGCCGACAACTATTACATCATAATCAAAAGTATTAGGTATATTCACTGGTTAGGTATTTAATACCAATCCGAAACAAAATCCATAGCTACTTAAGAACTACCAAATTTTACAAAGATTTAACTCGGCAAAACAGCAATCGAGTCTTATCGACAAAGATGTGAGTATCAATTGATTATAAAATATTCAAATTTATAGGTATTGGTCGCAGTCCTTAACCAGATTGACTACTCAGAGCTATTTTCCTAGGCAAAATTCCTTAAAGACCTTATCCAAAATCTGGTCATCATAGACTTCACCCACTGTTCGCTGAAGAGCCATCAAACTATCTTTTAAATCAAAAGCAATAAACTCGGAACCCAGCTGACTTTTCAGTCCAGCAATCACTTTCTTTAGAAGATCATAGGCCTGACGAAGTTCTTCCCGCTGGCGAGCACTTGAAACAGAAACCGATTCTATGTGTGCAAATTTGGCTATCCAATAATCATAAACGCGCCCGAGCACCAGTTGCTTAGTTTCTAAGCGTTTGCAGGTCGTAAAAAGTATCGAATTATCGTCAAATATGTAGGGTTTTTCATCGATAATTGACCCTAAAATGGCCCTTAATTCTACCTGTTTAGCGGGCAAATCATCTTTTTGGAGAAGGTCGACTTTATTGAGGATAAACAATGTGCGCTCTAAATTAAGATCTTTGAAAATCAGCTCATGCTGATCCTTCAATGGTTTGGTGGCATCAAGGATAACTAAATTAATAAAACTACCTTGCCGTTCCTTAATAGATCGCTCTACCCCAATTTTTTCGATCGGATCGTTAGAATTTTCACGAATTCCTGCGGTATCAACCAATGTGAACTTCAAATTTTTAAACAAAATATCTTCTCGAATTACATCGCGAGTTGTTCCGGCAATGTCGGACACAATCGAGCGATCATTGCCAAGCAAAACGTTCATCAAACTCGATTTTCCAACATTTGGCTCACCACTTAAAACTAAAACAATACCATCTTTTAAAACACGGCCCGTTTCGTAAGTATCTAGCAGATCTTTAAAATGATTTTGTACATTTTCAAGTTTGCTAATTAAAACCGTATCTTCGACGACCGTAATTCCCTGTTCAGAGAAATCAATTCCTGCCTCAATGTGGGCTAAGCACCAAATAACATCGTCTTTTATGTGAGTTAATTTATCTGACAGTTCGCCCTTTAATTGCCTTAGCGCAAGCTCCGAACCTAATTCTGAATGTGAATGAATAAGCGAAAGAATACTTTCCGCTTGAACTAAATCCAGTCGATCATTCATGAACGCGCGATAGGTGAACTCGCCGTTAATCGCAAGTTCACAACCACTGCGACACAATTCATTTAAAATCGCCGTGCAAACTACGGGAGATCCGTGACACGAAATCTCGACCACCCGCTCACCAGTAAAGGATTTCTCGGCTTCAAATGGCAGAACCAAAACTTCGTCGATAGATTTTTCAGTTTGAGTATTTAGAAACTCGTCCAAAAATGCTTTGTGCGATTCAAACGTGCGATTTTTTTTCTTAAGGGATTTTTGAGTGATTTCAAAAGATTTTGCGCCACTGACACGGATCACAGAAATTCCGCCATAGCCCATAGGTGTAGAGACAGAGCAAATAGTTAAATGATCTCTGCCTTCACCAAAATTCATAGCTTAGTCAATGCTGACGTTTTCAGCGTCCGGAGCATTCTCATTTTTTGCAGGATAAATTTTAATTTTCTTGTAAAGACCTTCTCCTAAAGAGCGGCTTTTCACGCGAGTATCTTTTGAAAGATATTGGTGAACTACTTTTCTTTCTTTCGGAGGAAGCGCGCGGTAGTAAACCGCTTTATTTTGTCCAATAGCGATCTCTTTAAGGTTTTCAGCGCGCTCGATTAGAGCTGCTTCTGATTCTTCACGGTAGCCACCGCAATCAACTAGAACATTAGAGCGATCTTCAGGAAAATGGTGCTGAACAACGCGCTTAAGTAATAATTGAAAAGAATCAAGCAATTGACCTTTTCTATCTTTGAATAATTCTTCATCTGGACCAGATAATTGAATATCAAAACTATAGTTATCACCATCTTGTTTTTCTGTTTTGATTTCGTATTCAAGTTCAAATCCGCCGTTGGCCAACAAACCTTCAAGTGTTTGTCTTAGTAAATCTTCAACGGGGCTGTCAGACGATTTCTTTCCTGTTCCAAATAGCTTCTTGAAAAAATTCATTTTTCCTCCTCAGTAGTAATAGGCTTATGCTGCTTTAGTTTTTTTCATCATTGTATACTGTTGGATCACGCCGAATAAAGCGCTCACGAACATATATAGAGTTAATCCGCTTGGTAAATTAATCATGAACACGGTGAAAATTAACGGCATGTACATCAAGATCTTTGCCTGCATAGGATCCATCTGTGTCGGTGTTAATTTTTGCTGAGTGAACATCGTAATACCCATTAAGATAGGTAGAACGAAGAACTTATCATGAGCACTTAAATCTTGTATCCAGAACATAAACGGACTGCCGTATAGCTCAATACTAGAGCCAATTACGCGGTATAGAGCAAAGAAGATTGGGATTTGAAGTAACATCGGCAAACAGCCACCAAATGGATTTGCCTTATTTTCTTTCATCAAACTCATAACTTCTTGATTCATACGTACTGGATCATCTTTGTATTTTTCACGAACCGCAGTCATTAACGGCTGGATTTTTTGCATCGCTTTCATTGATTTGTAAGACATTAAATTAAACGGCAATACAAACAAACGAACCATTAAAGTTAACAAGATAATTGCAATACCCCAATTTGGAATCTGAGAGAAAAACCATTTCATTGTGAACAACAAAGGTTTTGCAATAACCGTCATCCAGCCAAAATTAATAACTTGAGCCAGTTCAGGATGAACATCGCTCAGAATATCAATTGATTTAGGACCGGCAAAATATGTTTGGTTTAA
>CAZCHT010000152.1:0-11186 GCA_964498705.1 uncultured Bdellovibrio sp.
CTAAAAGAATTCGATACTCACAGGCTATATCCAGAGGAAATCGTTCGACCCGAATCCCTCGATATCAAAAATCCTTTCCAAATTAGATCCTAGATCAGCAAACGTATTTAGCAAGGATCTCGGGCGGCGCAGGATCTGAGCCACTTTTTTTTGAATTTTTGAGAATTTTACGGAATTTTTAGCCAAATTTTGGCCACGAACTGTGCCCTCAAATTCTTTTTTATCAATTTAACTCAGATGAGTAGTCTGATCAATTTATCCAACTCATGTGTTGTCAATGTATAGCTTATAGTTCATAACACCTCACTAAATTAAAAAAAATCATAATCTTCTTCTACTTCTAATGAGGAATTTTTATTATCCTGAGCTTGTATTGTTGCCTCGGCAATACTGCGTTGCTGTTCTAAAATCCCTTTTTGTATTCCCGAAAGCATACGTCTAATCCTTTTATATGAATTTGGAAGATTGGATTTATCCAACTTGGATACAACATCTACAAGAATTTTCGATTTTTTCAGTTCCTCACTGTGCTCTGTAAGTGCTATTTTTGTTGTTCTGTTGACGCCAGCTAAATTTAAACAGTCAAAAATGTGTTTTGATGCAACCTTCCCATTTAATAAATCCGTTTCCAGGTTCCACTTAAAACAAATGACACCATAGGTTTCTAAAAATGCCATAGCTCGACTATGATTACTCTTTAAAAGCTTGCGTGCTTTTTCTAAATCTGTCTTTGGAAGTAATTTATTAACAACGTTCACATATTTTTTATAAAAAGAGTCGAACGCATAAATTGGAAAACCACTCTTATTTCTACTTTTATCTAGCTTATTTTCGTTCTTGTAAGGAAAGAAAAAGTCTTTGTCGACTATAACCGTAAAAGGGACTTCTAACTCTTTAAGAAGTACGACAGGGTAATGTAAATTAGCTATTCCATGGCAAATGACCAAACTTACACCATGTCGATTTAGATCAATTTTTTCCTGCACAGCTAAGCATTTAACGATATCGGAGTCACCTGGACCTTCGCAAACAATGGCGTGTCTACTAAAAAATATTTCTGAGTTTGGAAGACTAAAAAATGCTCTTCCTTTAAATTCTTTTAAATTATTTCGCTCCCAAAAATTTGGACTAACTTGGGTCAGTTCAATATTAAAACCACGAATTTCATTCGGCTTTCTACGGCAAAGAACAATTTCTTCATGCGCTAAAGCATCTACTATTACAGTTGAATGAGTTGTGAGTAGAACTTGAATTCCTTCATTTCCGGAAGTTGTAACACTAGTTCTCAAGGACTCCACAATTTCCCTTTGAGCCTGTGGGTGAAGGTTTGATTCAGGTTCTTCAATTGCTAAAATATACCTAGTACCTTTGAGACGTGCCAAATACCGATACAATGCAATCAACGTTAAGCTTTGTATCCCGCTACCACAATCTTCTGGCTGAAACCTTAGTCCTTGATCTATAATTTCGAGTCGAAAGTTATGAAGAATATGTTTATAATCTAAATCTTCTGGAAAACTAATTGCAAACTCTATTTGGCGATCTAAAAAATAGAGTCTTCTAATTTCTTTTGAAATTTTTTTAAACACAGTATTCTCAAATTTTTCTGTAGCATCTTTTGTGAAAGGGCTTACTCGGTCAGTTTTCGCTGTATGCTTTTTTAAAAATTCACGAACAATCTTTTTTAGAATAGCATTTTCAGTAGATAAAATTGTAGAGTGATCTCGAACTGGAGGAATAAATAGAAAGTCGATCTTTGATTTGAGCTCACTAAATAAAATACTATTAAAGTCATCCCACTTTTTATTTTTTAAAACTTTATATCCAACTGCTCTATCACCACGCTTATAAGAAGCCTGTATGTGAATTTGTCCTTTGTTGTCAAATAATGTTGTAAAGCTTTGTGAAAAAGTAGATACGTTTTCTTTGGCGAAAGTTAAGACAATTTTTGAAGTTGAATTCGGAGAGTAGAGATGTGAACTACTAGAAAAATGTTGAAACTCTTCTTGTGGGTGAAAAAAAGCATTTAATGCTCGAAATGCAGATGACTTACCAGCATTATTTTCACCAACAAATGCAGCCAAATTACTCAATGTTATTGATGCATCTTTTATCCCGCGAAAATGATGTAGTTTAATTCTAATTAACTTCATGCTTCAACACCAATCCTGATATTTCAACTCTATTCAAAACAAATAGACATCATTCAATAAATAAATATTATTTATATGAAGTTTATTACTTTATATAAATCAACGCACACTTTAAGATATCTGAAACTCTTTAACCTGACTTTAGTCAGTAAAGATCTTAATTTATCGGCCGTCCCATCCCTTGCATAACACGGCCATTCAAAATCATGATGGCCGCATTAGGAGGCATTATGAGCGGAATCGTACAATTCATTAGAAGCATTGTTATTATAGCCCTGACCCTTGGTTTCTTAGGAACTTTGGTAGAATCAACCAACTTAGTTGGTCGCGCAGCTGCAAAGGCTCATCAGCATGGCGGCATTTCGTTCAAATGGCTCAATCAACAACTCGTTGGACCTGTAAGTTCAAAATATGTTAGCAACAGCATTGAATAGTAATTACACCTATCGCGGCACCCTATAGTTCCATAGAATTTTTAAATAGAAATCCAATTGTAAACCATAGCACAAGGCTTGCTACCAATGTCCAAGCAATAACCCGTTCACGTTTCTCCAACGAGTTTACTTTAAATTTCCGAAAACTTAGGGGATTTAGTGCATATATTAGCGACGATTTTTCACTTAGAGATCCAGCCCGCCGGGCGACTAAATAATTAAAATACATTGTTAACGGAAATATAAAGTAAATTGGAAACCAGATCCATATATGTATTAAAACTAAGGACATTTATTACCTTCCTTTGGTGAGCTGGGTGGAAAAATAGATGAAGGAGATCTTGGGGGAGTTATTGGAGTCATTATTGGTCCTTCGACCATCGAGGGGCTCGTCGCATTGTCTAACTCGCGCCCCAAAGCTGTAGATAAATTTAATGTGCCTTCGTAGGCAAGTAGACCACCGCCTAAGAGCATTCCCAAACCTGGTAGAGTTGGAGTCGTACCCTTTATCAACATTCCGCCAATAAAAACTAAAGCTCCTCCCAATATAGCCTGTTGTTTTGGGGTTAGAACTTTAGATAGACCCTTTTCTAAAAAAAGGCCAGTTGGGTCAATATAGCTCATTGGATCTCCACCAACATAAGCATACAAATTCGTATCCCCACCCGCAAACCCAATCGGATCTTTAGTAGTCCAACGTCCTATAGTAGGATCATAATCACGGGCGCCGAAATGCTCTAACGACCGCGCCCAATCACAGGAATTTTGAATTTCACAAAATTGAAAACGTCCGAAATCGGCCGTTTAAACTATATAAAAATATCGACATTCTATTACTATTACTCGACAGTAATTTTGATTTTGCAGCAATTGGTCGAATTCAAAGCATCAGCTTTCAATGCGATCTATTGTCCACGAAACCAAAGCTGTACTTTTTCCTTACATTCACCATCACAGGACATTTTATACAAAATCGGAATTAGAACCAAAAATATTAACGTCAAAAGGACAATGATTTTAAAAGTTTTTGGGTTTTCCATTTCAGTCGTTGGCTTACCAATGGCTTTGTATAAATTAGAAGTCCCAAAGAATTTTTTTTCTAAATTCATTAGAAGAGTAATGACCAAACCTGAAAATAATAATATCGCGAAGGCTACTAAAATTTTGCCAAAATACTCATTCATATTTTTCTTCCTTTTATTTTCCAGGCTCGCATTTATTTACACCTGAGTCTACTACATAGCTACTCGCTGCGCCTATGCCCGCCAAGGCCGAATTGCTTATCGACTGGATAAATACCCTATTGAGTACGTTCGCTACTCCTGCCCCTACACCTCCCAAAACCCCTCCAGCTGCACCAGCAATAGCAGCTCGTAGAAGATCTACCTTACCACTAAAAATAATTTGATTAATGCCATTATTTGCGAATCCAGCACCTGCCCCATAAAAAATACTTGAAATAATTCCTGCTCCCGACCCTGCTGCGAAACCAGTTCCAAACCCAACAATTGCACTAGCGATCACCTGTCTAGAATTGCCGTTAGCTTGAATAGCTTGATATGCATTGAGCCCGGCTCCAATTACGCCTCCAATTATTCCACACCATGGACAATTTCCTGTTGGATCGATATAACTCATCGGATCTCCACCAACATACGCGTAGAGATTAGTATCCCCACCCGCAAATCCAATCGGATCTTTAGTAGTCCAACGCCCTATAGTCGGATCATAAGCGCGAGCCCCAAACTGTACCAACTTAGTATCTTCATCCCACAGTCCACCAGCAAATCGAAACGGCAATCGCTCAGTCCCCTCAATGGAAACAAGATTGCCAAACTCATCCACATTCAGTTTCGAATCAACAGCTCCCGTAGACAAATTCACCACAACTCTTGGAGTCCCAATCTGATCAGAAACAATTCTATATTCAATTCCGCCCGTAATTAGCAAATCAGGGATATTTGCTTTTTCTCCATAAACAAAACGTTTCGTCACCACACCCGTACCATTGGTAACAGCTGCTATTTGCAATTGGTTTTGATAAATGTAGCCTTGCACCAATGTTCCGTTAACTTTCTTTCCTACTCTTCGTTTTTGTCCATCTAGCAAATATTCTACGACAGTCGCATTCGGCAGAATGACTTTTGTTAAAAATCCGTAGGTGTCGTAAAAGTATTGAGTCACTTTATTGTTCGCAGGATTACTGTCTACCTTCTCGGTTTTAAGCGTTCGCTCACCCGTCTTTGCATAGGTGTAATACAAATTTCCGTACTGTACCAAACGGTCCTGTTCATCATACACCCCTAATGTGGTCGCTGTTGGGGTAATCTTTTTAGTTCTGTTTCCATTATTGTCGTATTCATATGTCGTTGTTACAGCCGCCGTCGTCGCGCTACTTAAACGTCCTGCCGTATTGTACACATATGATTTTGCAGTAGTTACATTTGTGCCGCTTATTCCTTTTAAAATTTCAGTGACCGCAGTGACTCGTGAAAATTTGTCACGACTGTAAACAAAGCTAGCGAGCGTATTTGTCTGATACTTCGTAACTGCCGAGTCGGTCTCTGCATACGTATTATAGGTGTTTGTGGTTACCACTTGCCCTTTTGTGACCGTCGCCACCGCACCAAAATTATTTCGTGTGTAATCCAGACTACCGGCTTTGGAAATCAAACCATCATTGTTATATGTGTAAGCCGCAACAGACGATGCGTTGCTGCTATCTACGACCTGTATCGACGCTACCGAGGCGTCGGCATTGAATGTGTAGTTAACTTTGTTAACCAATGCTCCCGTAGTCTTGATAGAATTTAATATTTTTCCAAGGTATGTGTACTCAAGGTTCAATCCTGAAGTTTGATTTCTGTACCTTACCAAGTCAGAATTTGCGTAATACACAAAATCGATATTTCCCGACGGTGCTGAAATTTGCGTCGGCAGTCCTGTCGTCGCATGGTAGGTCAGCGCAATACTACTTCCACTGGATTTGTTAATCTTGGTCAATTGTTTATCTAAATTATATTCGTAGTTTTCTTGTCCTAGAGCCACTGCGTTCACCGATGGTGGTAAATAACTAGAAGCCAGCTCCATCAATCCATACACAAAACCATGACTTGGTTTTCCCGGCGGCTTGACACTAGTGACATTCCCATTGGCATCATACCCAAAAGTTCCAATAGCACCGTTAGGCAAAGTATACTGAGTCAATCGATTAGAGTTGTTATAGATAAAACTTGTCGTTCTACCCAAGACATCAACTTGAGTTGCCAAGTTTCCATACGTATCATAGGTAAACTGAGTAGATCGGCTTGTGCCTTGATCAATTTTAGAAACATCTCCATAGGTATTATACGTTATTGTCAGTGGAGTTAGAGTTCCTAGTTTCCATTCTGACATTAAACCTTGGGTATTAAATTTGACTACGTTTGCGACACCCGTGGGCGATGTTTTCGTCAAAGTTTTCGTGGCTGCAGTGTATACCGAAGTATAGGTTTTGCTCGAATTATTTTGTAAAACTGTTGACGTGGTGAATGTTCCAAATGCAAGCGGGTTAGATGCAGAATATACGTCTACACTTTTGGTGGTTGCAGATTGAATATAAATCGGCGTCGCGGCTACTTGATAGCTAGTATTCTGCTCGTAATAAACAGCATCTATTTGAAAACGCGGATCTGAAGTTCTAGTCGCTGACCACTGTGGCCCTACCGAACTTGATGAGGTATACGTTCCACCCTTTATACTTTGAGATGTAATAGTTTCCCCAAAACCATATGTCCGCGATCGATTTGTCTGAGTTGCCGTCGCCGTTGTCACATTGGTTGTTCTAATACCTCGGGCCGTAGTCATCGTGATATTTTGATTATCTACTGTAGAACCGACCGTTCGGACAAAATTAAGGTAGTCGCCGCCGGCGCCTGTATCTCGAATTACATTTCTATACGCATCGTAAGTCACCGTGCTGGTTTGACCACCCGGCTTTTGAAATGAGGTCAGAAGCTTGTCTGTATTGTAAACCATAGAATAGGTTTCGCTATTGCGATTCACTACCGAACCTAGCATACCATTCGCATTAAGATTCAAAGTCGTTATTTCACCTCTAGGCGACGTGATCTTTACTTGATTAGTCGGATAAGAAAAAAGAGTTTCTTTAGCGTTACGATCTGTGATTTTAGTAAGTTTTTTTGTCGTCTGATCATAGCCGAACTTATATATTTCGACCCCAGTCAATGCATCGACCGTTTTATAATGTCGACCCCAACCATCAAAATAAAAAATCTGATCTCCTGACGTATCAGGCACAAAAAAAGATCCCGCGTTTGATAATATCAGCTGCCTGGCCGCAAAACGCTGCCCGCCAGATCCATAGAATAATACGCCTCGAGTTGTGTCATAACTATGAACTATATTTGGAACCCAACCGCCCAAGCCGGCCTCTCTGGGGGAAATAGCAACATCCAGTTTGTACCTAGCGCTCGAATAACTAAGATATAATGGAACTCCTTGAACGGGAATTTGCTCTTCTAAAGATAGATTATCTACCATTACATGAGAGTGACTTTGAGGACACGAGCCCTCGGTTGTATCCATTAAAGGGGTTCCTTCACCTGCAGAGCTATAGGCAGTACAAGAGTCTTCAGGCTGTGGATTGTAACTTCCTTGAGCCAGATACATAATGTGGCTGCTAACGTTACAAAATGCCGTAGAACATTCAGCAAGGGGAGCTCCACTTAAAGTGGTTCTGCTTACTCTAACTGTTCCAGAATAAAAAGAGCATTTATATCCCATATCGTCACTACCGCAGTAATAGTTTCGAATCGGAATGTCAGTACCACCGCGAAACCTAGATCCCAATTTACTAGGACAATCTAGCGTAGAATATTGCGCCATCGCATTTGAAATAACCAAAAATATAACCGCAATAAATGAAAATGATCTCATCAGCCCACCTATTTTAATACGAATTATTAAAATATGTGAAGCAAGTTAATTGATACAATTATATTTTTGTTAAGAAGCTAAAACCTAGACCAAATATTAGCTGCGTTTAAAACTTGAGAACAGAATGTCGTGATTTAGTTTTTCCATTTTCAACAAACTGAATTCTAAATCCGACGGCCTTTCTATTTTCGAATCTATTTTCAAAAACATTTCAGAAATGACTAGGATTACAGATTGGAAGGCGATTAAGTATGAATAAAATAATTTTAGTAATCACAATGACTATCGCCATTCAATCCCATAGCGCCGCAGATTCTAGAACCGAATCCGACACCGCCAAACTCAATCGAAAATTTGCAGAAGAAATGAAAGTCGTCGAGCAATTCGCTAAAGACAGCCGGAAGATGCACAAAGAGCTTTTAAAACAGCCCAATCTGACCAAGGCCGACAGGGAAAACATCAAGAAGATGGAACTAGAAAATTTAAAATTATTAAAACAAACCGAAGAGACTATTAGGAAAATAGAAGCGCAAGACTAAAAGCACTTTCTAAAAACACTGACACTTAAACGAAGTCATCCCGTAATCACTGCACTTCAAAGATTTACCCGCGCGGATGATTTCAGTATTTAAAAGTTTACCGTTGCGTTCTGTGTACGTCACTTCTTCGCCGTTTTGAAAGAACACGCGTTCGCTGCGTTCACGGCTGCTGACATCGCCTTCTTTTTCTAACGACGCCAAGAACGTTTCCGATGGATTTACAGATTGCTCCGATGTTAGCTCTAGTGGGACTAGAGTTTGATTGTTCACTTGGTAATATTTAAGGCGTTTGATTATATCGTCATCTTCGTACACCGTTTCGATTTTGATGACTCGCTTGCCACCATCAGCCATAGAAATTTCTGTCGTGTTCCAGTCTTCAGATCGGATGACCGGCTCGCCTAATTCTGCTTGAACCGATTCCAACACCGAAGACAATGTGGGTTCAACCGGGTCAGATGGAACTGTGTTTTTGATTTCTGTGCATTCACTCAGTTTGTTCAACATCAAAGCGATATTACTTCTGCCGATAACACTGCTATCTGCGCCTGCGGGAACTGCCGGCACAGGCACCGCCGGTTTGCTCACCATAGATGAGGCCGCTGCCGATGTTGGCTCGCTGGCTTCTACTTGCGCTGTCGATGTCTCTGCAACAGGCGCACTGGTCGATGCGTCTTTCACAGACGAACCGGGTCTTAGCACCAGATACATTGATATCGCAACGATAGTAATGATTAAATAAAATCTCATCTACGAACAGCTCCACCACGGCGAGACGCGCCCACTTTCACAAGAAAGTTAGCACTGTTCCATTGCTTTTTATCCGCACCAAGAAATTCAGTTTCAAAAGTTAAATCCGCAGCCATCGCTTGTCTGGCAGTTGTTGAGGCGCACTCATACGTTAACTGCATACGACCGCTGGCTTTAGAACCCGTGCTACTGGCTTTGTACTGCGTCCAACCCAGGTTAGCGTAGTTTGTGATCACGTTCGCAACTGATCCCGCGTCACATTTCAAATTCTTCAAAATTTCCGCATTCAGGAAATGGGCTTGGTATGAATCTAACAATAAAATTCGAACTTCCTTGTTTTTAAAAACTAAAAGTTCAATGCGATCTTCTTTTAATTGCTCTAATCCAAATGATTTAAATAGTTGTCCCCAGAACAAAGAAAATTTTTTCGCCAAAGCCGCTGTCGGAGCTAGCTTCTGAGACGGCTGAAAAAACATATAACCAAGCATCGATTCTACGTACAATTCATACGGAGCCACTGGCTTGAACGGTGCATTTAATAGACGTGCACTATTCACCGTAATCTTTGCGCCCATACGTTTCTCTGATGTGTAAAGCGGTGTTAATTTGCCATTTCCTGGAGTCGTAGGAATTTGCGGCACCCACGATGCATTTGAAAACTCAACCCCTTCAAACGTTGGGGAGGCCGCTAAAAAATCGGAAGCTTGCTTTAATTCCGCGGGCGTCAAAGCGCATGGCGAAGGATTAGCGATACATGGTTTAATAAATGAATCGCGATTCATATAAATCATGCGCAGTTTTACTTCAGGCAAGTCGGTATTAGCCGCGACTTGAGCCAGTGAAGAAACACTTTGAAATAAAAATATGAATACAAAAAAATTCTTCAAACAGCCCCCGGCTTACGCCAACCCTAAAAAGAAAAATAACTATTGCTTAGGTAACAGACCGATTTCTATCAAACGTTGAGTTAAAAACTCGCCCGCAGTGATCGCTGGGTATTTTTCTTTATCACCTCGGCACGATGGCAAGCACGCTAGGCTTGCTTCTGGTCGCGGGTGCATAAAGAACGGCATTGAATAACGGCTCTTCATACGGCCTTCTTCTGTGTTCACAACTTGGTGAGTTGTTGACGGAATCAAATCGTTAGTCATACGAGCTAACATATCGCCCGCATCAACGATCAGCGTGTTGTTTTCAGAAACAACATCTAACCATTCGCCATTTCTATCTTTTAATTGCAAACCAGATGCAGTCGCCGCCGGTAACAACGTGATGAAGTTAATGTCTTCGTGTGGAGCCGCACGCAAACAACGTGGATCAACACCTTCAGGAATTGGTGGGTAATGAAGAAGTCTTAAAATAGAAACTCCGCCAGTCACCTTTTTAGTGAAAAAATCTTTTTCAACTTGAAGTGGACCCGTCAAAGCTTCCATCATGATCATGCCCGCTTTTTCTAGGTCATTATATAGTTGTGAGAAAATTAATTTGAATTCAGGCATTTCCGTCGGCCAGATGTTTTTGTCATCCGCTGTTTCGCGGCCCACATGGTAGAACTCTTTCAAGTCCATAACAGATGCGTCTTTCGCATGTTCTTTACCAAATGGCGTGTAACCTTTTTGTCCGCCGCCCGCAGGAGATATGTATTTCTTTTTAGCTTCTGTTGGTAATTTATAAAATGCTTCTAGAATTTCGTAAGCGCGATTGATTAATTCGGCACGCACGGGGTGGTCTTTTAGAATAATGAATCCGTAGTCTTTGATTCCATTGAACAAACCAAGAATGAATTGGTTTTTTTGCTCTTCACTGCCATGAGTGTAATCTTTTAAACTTAACGTTGGAACTTTACGTAGAGTTTCTTTTGTTTGAGCCGCTGCTTTTGATTCATGTTTCGTAGTTTCTAATGACATATGACCCCTTAGCGTTTATAACGCGCACTATAAAATGTGCGACAAAAATACGCAATAGGCTAGAAAAATATTCTTGGTCAATTTTCAAAGCATTAATTAAAGATCAATTATATCGATAACTTGGATTTGCTCTTTGGAAATAAATTCAAAATGGATATCGTACTGGATAATTCTTACAGCATGCTTTTGGCGATAAGGAGAGTTTTTTTCAGCCTCATAGCCTTTATAGACAGTCGGTCTGGGATCCAGCTTTAGGGTACTAACCACAAGATCTTTGAAACTAGCATGTCGTTTTTGGATCGCGGTCATTTTAGCTGTTAGAGATTCAGGAAAAATCACTTCAATGTCGCCATCGACTTTCTTTTGAACCCAACCAGAAACCGCGTCGGGAACGGATTCAACATAACTCAAATAGGGTTTCACATCAAAAACGGGAGTCCCATCCACAATATCAATACCCGATAT
>CAZCHT010000153.1:0-11101 GCA_964498705.1 uncultured Bdellovibrio sp.
AAAATAACTAAGGCCGTTTTCCATTACTCAAAATATCCCAAAATTCAGGAAAACTTTTATTAACTACTTCAGGATGGCTAATTTTAATAGGACAATTCTGCGACGCCAGCATGGACGCGGCAAAAGCCAACCGATGATCGTGATCCGTGTCATATTCAAATTCGTCTCGGGGGATTATTAGTTTTACCGGAGGATGCACTTCCATTCCATCTGCCAAAATCTTAGTACTCACCCCAATCCGCTGTAAAAGTTCTGCGGTTTTCTGAATACGATTTGATTCTTTAAAGATCAAGTGCGGAGCTCCATCGAGTCGAGACGGACCTTTAGCAAACGCGCATAAAGTCGCCAAGACGGGAAATAAATCCGGACATTCATTTAAGTTCCAATTAATTCCATTCAGTTGAGCGGAACCGGTAACTTTTTGAAATACTCGCAGCTGATGAGGAGATCTTTCTATGCCCGCACCCATTTTTTCTAGAATATCTACGAATACTTTATCGGGCTGCAATGACTGATAAGGAAATTGCAAAAAACAAGCGCTTCCATTTAAGGCGGCATGGGCGGCTATGGCGAATGTGGAACTGATATCACTTTCCACCTGATATTTTTTAATTTTTACTCTTGAGTGAGGGGCGATTTCGACGCCGTTAGGCGTTTCGATTAGATCCATTCCAAACTCTTTAACCACTTGCACCGACATTTTCCAGTAACCTTCGGAAACACCGGGCGAATCCCATTCGATTCGTAAAGGAAAATCCAGGTCCCAGGCATTTAGCAAAACACCCGAGGCAAATTGACTCGATTTTTCGCGATTAACTTTGATTGTGGCACCTTTTGGGCTCCATCCGGCGATACTTGAAATAATCAAGCGATCTCGCTGGGCATCCATTTTTACACCTAACTGTTCTAAAATAATCTGCATGTCGTCTTGGGGACGACTTAACAGACGTTCCGTTCCTTTTAGAATGTGAACACCCGGAAGGCGAGACATACGCAACGCTAAAAAACGCAACACAGTACCCGCACTGCCGCAGTCATATAAATCTTTCTTTCCGAACGATTGAAAAGCTTCTTTCATTTTGACTACGTCATCGCACAGGGAAGCGCCTAAAATCTGAACGTTGTCGCCATAGGACGCACACGTGAGTGCGCGATTAAAATGGGATTTCGAAGCGGGAATTACCCCTTCAAAACGAAACGAACTCACTATGCGGCCTTTACTTTTTTATTTTCGGTTACTACGGGGCGATTCAAAATCGATCCCATATCTACGAGCTGCTTCATCAGCACTTCAAAATCGCTCGGTAACAATGCTTGAGGACCATCGGACAATGCTTCCTCCGGTTTATCGTGTACCTCAATAATTAGAGCATCTCCACCGGCTGCCATACCGGCTAGCGCCATAGGAGCCACCAGATGGCGATATCCGGTACCATGACTTGGATCGACAACAATCGGCAAATGAGTTAGCGATTTCAAAATAGGAATGGCATTTAAATCCAGCGTATTTCGAGAATACTGCGTATCGAAAGTCCGAATGCCTCTTTCGCACAATAACACATTCCGATTGCCCCCGGCTAAAATGTACTCGGCACTCATTAGCCATTCTTCGATGGTAGCTGACATTCCTCGTTTTAGCATGACGGGTTTGTTAATTTTGCCAAGTTCTTTGAGTAAAGAAAAGTTCTGCATATTACGGGCACCAATTTGGATAATGTCCACGTAATCCATCATCATATTCAGCCCGTCGACATCCATAGCTTCTGAGATAACGGGCATTCCCGTTTCTTCCGATGCCATTTTAAGTATCTCTAAACCTTTTAATCCCATTCCCTGAAAAGAATACGGCGAACTGCGGGGTTTAAAAGCGCCGCCTCTCAATACGGTGGCCCCTTTAGCTTTAACCGCGCGGGCAATACGCATAGTTTGATCTTCGCTTTCTACCGAGCATGGACCGGCCATGACGATCACGTGGCCTTCGGCAATATCAAGATTCTTAATTTTGATTTTAGTACCTTCGGGATTAGAAATTTTTGAAGCCAACTTGAATGGCTTAGATATGCGCAGAACATTTTCCACAAACGGAAATATCTGAAACTCTGATGTTTGAATCTTTTCGGTTTTACCTAAGACGCTAATCGTGTACTGCGATTGCCCTTTTACCACGTGGGGAATTAATCCTATTTTCTCTATCTTGTGGACAACTTCTGCCAACTGGTCTTCGGATGTATTTTTCTTAGTAACAATTACCATTTTTACGCTCCCCTTTTAAATTTCATATAAAACTTATTTGAATCTTTAAATATTTTTTCACTTCCCTGTGAAGACTGAAGATCCTGCTGGGCTTTTTGAAGTTGCTGCGTGAGTTCCGCCAGCGCCGCCTGTAACGGTTTTTGATTTGTCTGTATAATCGACTGCCACATCGTAAAACTTGATCCGCTGACTCTCAATAAATCTCTGATCACGCCCGGAAACATTTCATCTTTCGAGGAAAACTTTTTATCTTCCAGACAACGCGCCAGGGTACTTGATAAAATCTGTGGCAAGTGACTAGTCCAGGCGATAGCCGAATCGTGTTCGGCTGAATCAATCCAAAAAGGAACGGCTCCCAAATAGTGAGCTATATTGTCAAATGTGTTCTTAGTGGTTTCATCAAGGGGGTGATCATGGGAAGTCACCCAGCAAAATGTTTTATTATAGAACAAAAGTGCATCGCCATTTTCAAAACCTGAATATTCTCGACCGGCCAAAGGATGACCACCGACAAACGTGAAAGACGCGGACGATTCTTTCTTTCGCTTTGAATAAGTGTCCGTCATTGTAGACTTCGTACTTCCTAAGTCAAAAACCAAAGAATCCTTAGGAAAAGTGAATTCTTTCAAATGCCGCGCGTTTACATCCACAGGGCCACCCAATATAAACAATTTTCCGTTCTGCATTTGATCCGAATTTATCAAATCTATGTTTTTAAGTTTACGCTCTGATTTCCATGACAGGAAGGTGTCTACATCGACGTGAGGATCCACAATTTGGAAATTCCAATGGGGTAAGGATTCGTTCAATGCCAGATAAATACTTGAACCCAATAATCCAAACCCCCACAATACGACCTGTTGGGTTTTTGAAAAATCTATCGAAGTAGCTTGGCGCGATGTCACGGCTGAACTTTTCAGCATATGGGCGCTTTCGAAAAATCGAAATCGCTCTACCAGAGTCATGAACAATGACTGCATTTCATTGACAGAAAACGGACTATCCTTTGAAACCAGATTTTGAATTCGATTTTTAATTTTTTTCTCACGGGCTGGGTCATGAGCCGGTAGCTGATTTACTTTTTTATAATCCCCCACCGCGAACACAACGCTCGCTCTTTTTTCCAGCAAAGTCACAAGTTCGGTGTCAATTTTATCAATTTGTTTTCTTAAATTCTCTAATTCCGGATGAGCCTGATTTGATTCCGGCTTCAATAAAGGCTTTGAATCTGCTGACATGAAAGTCGACTCCTTAAGGGATTTTAGGTGGGAATTTTCTTTGCGCGCTCCCTTCCGTAAGGATAATACAGAACAAATCGTCATTGTTTCAAATAAACTTCAGTACGATGATCAAATTGAAACGCAATTTTTAAAGCTAATTTTAACCGACTAATTCATTTTCAATATACATAAGACTCTAATTCCTAAGCGTCGAAAATCTCTGCATTCTCTAAATTTCCCACCGCCTACAAACCGAAATCGTCGGGCCTCAACGACATCGGTGGTATCATTTTGAAACAACAACCTGAACCATTTGTACTCAGGACATTATTTCTAAAATTTAATTGAAACTCCTTTTATTAAAACTATTTTGCTTGTTTCAAATAAAAACTATAGCACTGAACTTGAGCATGCTTTACAGACGAAGCCAATACCGGTTTCGGCATCGATTCGCGTTTCACACCGCGAACTTTAGCAATCATATCACCTACTTTTTCTTCCACCGTGCGTTTCATGCGAGCTACACGTTCAAAGAAGGTCGAGAACGATTCACTGCCCAGTTTCAACCCGGCTTCTTCCATATCTTTTCGTAATTTATCAATAGAAGCTTGCTCGCGAGCCGTGATGTGAACTTTTTGTTCTACAACCCAATCCGGGGTTACGATGGCCTTTACTTTACCGGCTGACTTACCTGAGGCATTGATAACTAAATCACCGCTAGTACCTTCCCAACTACGCGACCACCAAGTTAAGTGTCCACGTGGAATATCTTTCATTTTCGCAGTGATGTGAGCTTTGCTAAATGATTTATCAAGAGCTTTAATAGCGGCACCTGCTTCAGCGATACCAGAGGCAGCAACCATTCCGTCACGTTGAATATCGATCACTGTTAAATCCGTACGTTTCATTTTTTTCAACAGACGTTGCATCTCTTTTTGAGCAATCGGTCCATCTGCCATTACGAATTCTAAGTTTTTATTTTTCAAAGCTTCTTTAAGGGCCGCTTCGCGGTAGCCTTCCGTGTGTTTACGGACATGTTCCCACTCTTCGGCTGTAGCATCGTCCATTCCGACAGGAACTGTTTTAATTACAAGATAATCTTTGCCAATTCCTAAATCATTCATCAAACCGTTCAAGTACTGACCACGAGCACCCGTCAAAGCACGCGCTGTGTTCCAGTCATCAAGACCATGTGGGTCCGCCATGATTAACACCCGTGAATCTGTGAAACTGCCGCGGTGCATACCGAAGAAACCAGAATCAGGTACAGTTTTAGAGTAGTAAGCATTAATTCCGTAGAAATCAAAAGTTGTGTCATTGCCACGGTTATCTTTTTTAATTTCGATACCTGGTTTCACCGCAAAAATTTGTTCGCGAGATTCTTCTAGCGCCGTCATAATCGCCTTAGCCACTTCTTCTCCCGGACCGCGATCAAATTCATAACGTTGTTCCATATTACGAGGACGTACACTCCATAAATCATCTGGATTTGGGAAGTCAGATGGCATCGCTTTTTCCATGTTAACTAATGTTTGACGATTGAAATCTACTTTCTGACGAGAACCGATAATAATTGCTTGAGGATTCAAACGAATCGCATCGGCGGAAGACGCACGACGATCTGTTGGCGCACCAAACTCAAAGAATCCCGCACGAATATCGGCACGACCGTATTTATATTCATCGCCTTCATGCCATTGGTTACGGCGTGGGTTACCATCATTATCTAGGTCTGGTTTAATCATCCAACCTAATTTTTTCAAAGCTAACAAAGGTTCAAACGCTTTTTTCAAAGTTAACGCCGCTTGATCTGGTTTCATTTGGCTTAATGCCGTAGGATGCGGAGATTCTACGAACGCAATGTCTTTATCAATCGATTTACCTTTGAAATAAATTAATTTTAACCCTTTTAATGAGTTCGTGATTTTACCATTGATTTTAACTTTTGATAAATCATAACCACCGGCTTGGGCCGCGTTCATCATACCTGAACCGTTAACTCCACCTTTTGTGAAAACCATCATATCAATCGCGTGTTGACCAGCGTCTTTGGCTAACTGAATAGCATAGATTTGATCCAGCATCTTCTTCATGTCTTTAGGATCTGACTTGCTGTAATCAAGTCGTCGCGCGGCTCGGCCTTCTGATTTTGCTTTTTCATTCTCAAGAATTTGGTAGATGTCTTGACCATCTTTATCTATTGGTACTGCGAATTCAGCATTACCACCCGCATTCACAAGACGAGTTTCTGGAACTTCCATATGTTTTAAATCTTCATTCGACATCTTAGTTGGAACTTCGGCACCACGAGCTATTAAGAATTGGGCAAATGCATGTTTTGCGGCATCACCAAACATCGCGATCATACCTAAACTTTCTGGATTGTTCATGATCACCCACTCAAAATACTTTTCACGTTGGATTCTGATTTCAGAATCATCGTCATTGGCCAGCATCCAAAGTTCGTTATCGATGTATTTGTTAGTCGTGATCGTTTTTGTTCCATCTGCATTTGTTTTTACAAATGGATGATCGAACGCTCCAAACTGCCCTTTAATAGTAGACAAGAACGCATTTGATGTCGCTACGCCTTGATCCACTCCAAAGTAATTGGCGATATCTTGAACGCGACCACCGAAACCAGACGTTCCCGGCTGTTTTGAAGCTTCCGCTATGTGAGTCGCATCTTGTCCCCAGAAGAAAATCTTAACTGAGTTCGGTTCAAAATATGAGCGAGTCATCATCAGACCGAAAATGTATCTGAATTTTTGGTCTTCCATTAATTCGTCAGAGAAAGCACGATAGTATGGTTGTTCAGCAAAAATATCCGCCAGCATTCGACCCATTTCTGTACTGACATCGGGACCTGGATTGTATTCATAAACATGCTGTCCTTTAACGAACGTCTTTGCATGAACCAAAGAAGTAGACAGCGTATTCGAAATAAACGCAATAGCGACTGCTAATCTAATATACATCTTCATAGGAGGCTCCTAATTTTAATTAATCGAGTTCTAGGCATGGAAAAAACGTTCCAGGTCCAATTGGGATCTATCGGGTGGGCGCGCATGCAAACTGTTCGCTTTTTAAACGAAGTAACCAATTAGGGATTCAATACGCGATACGTACGTACGCAAGGTCTTTTCTAGCCAGCAAAAACTATTTGAATGGGGTGTTGGTTTCTTGATTGAATAGTCGATAGTCGCTGGGCAAAACCCCGACAATCTTTTTAAAAATAGCAATGAATTTAGAAAGAGAATTGTAACCGACTTCTAAAGAAATATCTGTAACCGTCATTTTGCTTTCACGCAGCAACGTCTTAGCTTTTTCTACTCGCCTTAAAATGATGTAGTCTTTTGGGCCCAGCCCACACTCTTTTAAAAATAATCGATTAAAGTTTCGCAGGCTTAAACCACTTCGTTTGGCAACTTCAGCTAATGAAATCGAGCTCAGCTCTTCTTCCAATATTTCTAAAGCAGTTCGAATGCGCTGATCTTCCGTACGTCCCAATATGTGTCCGGAAGCAATATCTTGCCGTTCCAATTGGGTAGCGTTTAGTGAATTCCTCAACGATTCAACTAATGCCGAAATAAAATGCGGCGAACTTTTAGATTTTTGATGAATCAATAAATAGAATATAAGTTCCTTCACCAGGGAGTTCATTGGCATCGAGCTCGGAGGATAGACTTCATTGAAATGTTTTTTCCAAGTCTTTTTTTCAACTAGCCAGATGACCCGTTCACCAGAGCCTTGGGATGATGACGAAAAGCTATGATCCAAATCGGGTGGGACATAAAGCATTCGACCTGGCCCTGCTTTTACTGTTTTGCCGTCGTAATTCACCGTGATTTCACCTTGGAGAGGAAGAAAAAACTCATGTTCCTCGTGTTGGTGACGTCCCACTTGGTGAGAAGGAATTCTTTGATGGATTATCACCAATCCTGGAAATTTCGCAATGATATCATATGTTTTTGCCACATGTTTATTATAGTTCAGATTTTGCAAAAAAGGGAAGTAACTTTGGCCAGATCAGGTTAGCAGCGACTTTAGTTTATCGCTATAACTCGTTTCAACGAGAAATAAATCTCATCAAGGAGTCAAATATGAAAAAAATAATGAAAACAAGTTTAGCGATGATGGCGATCTCAGTCTCTGGTTGCTCTGTAATGCCGACGAAAGCTCAGGCTCAAGGTAGAGTGATCGAATTCAAATCAGGACCCGAAGGTTTTGATACCCGTACTTTCTTCTACGAAGGCGAACAAGATGTCGTGGCGTTTGATGCGCAATTCACGCCAGCACTTGCAAAGCAAAGTATCGAGCATTTAAGAAAGTTCACTAAAAAACCTATTACTTGGCTGGTACTGACTCATCCGAATCCCGATAAATTTAATGGTGCCTCAGTTTTCAAAGCTGAAGGGGCCCGAATTCTGGCTTCAACTGCAACGGCGCAAGCGATTCCAGCGGTGCATTCTTACAAGGAATACTATTTCGTCGAAATGGCAAAAATGTTTAAAAAGGGTGAATACCCTCAGCCGGTATCAGTTGATCAAACCTTCAATCACGAAATGGATTTAGTTCTTCGCGGTGGAGAAAAAATTAATCTCAAAGAACTTTCTCAACCCGGTGTAAGTAGTACTCAGACTGTAGCTTATATAGAGTCAAACAACTCGTTGTTTGTTGGTGATTTGATTCACAATAAAGCGCACGCCTGGCTAGAGGGTGGAATCGTCAACGGCAAACCTGTCATTACAATTGACGGATGGATCGCGGACATTAAAGAATTAGCCTCTTTGTTTCCAACAGACGCCTTAGTTTACGGTGGTCGCGGAATTACGGCAGATTTAAAATCCTCAAGCGTAGAACAAATTCAATACCTTCAGAAAGCACAAATACTCGTAAGAAAGGAATTAAAAGCATTGGGACATAAAGCAAACGATTTCTTAGGAACCGAATCAAGTGCACTTTACAAGAACCTAACAGCTAAGTTCCAAATTGAGTTTCCGACTTATGACTTGGCTTATATGATCGAATACGGATCTTATGGTTTAGTTCAAGCCGAACTGGCAAAACACTAGATATTGCTCCTGCCACCAATGTTTCAATTTGGTGGCGGACATCCCATCGATCAGAAACATCTCGTCCTCACTAAATTGTCTAAATGGAAGACAGTGGGACAAACACACTAGAATCAATGCAGAAAAAGAAGCCCCGCGCCAGGCACAACCCTTTGCCCCCACCGGAGCTCAAAGAAATACAGAAAATCAGTGACTTGAGGCTGTTTAGCATAGTAACCAATTTAGTCTGACATTCATCATTTTTAAGGAGTCCTTGTGCTTTCAGAACAAGAGATAGTTCGTCGCGAAAAATTAGACAAAATTGCAGCTTTAGGCATCAATGCTTACCCTGAGCGTTTTGAAACCACTCACACACTTCAAGCCGCTGGCAAACTAGAAGATGGTGTTGATCCTGTTGCCATCGCTGGCCGCCTAACAGCGATCCGCCAAATCGGTCGCCTGACGTTCGCAACTGTCCAAGATATCTTTGCAAAATATCAAATCTGTATGAAAGCAGATAACTTAGAAAAATATGACGATATTCTATCATACATCGACGTTGGTGATTTCGTTGGTGTTAAAGGCTTCACATTCACCACAAAGAAAAATGAAAAAACCCTTCAAGTAAAACATTTCACATTTTTAGGTAAATGCTTACGTCCCCTGCCAGAAAAATGGCATGGACTAACTGATGTGGAATCTCGTTACCGTCAACGTTACTTGGATCTGATTGTAAACCCAGAAACTCAACAACGTATGTTGATGCGTACGACTTTAGTTCGCGAAGTTCGTCGCTTCCTTGAAGATCGTACATTCATCGAAGTAGAAACTCCGGTATTACAAGCGAAAGCCTCTGGTGCATTAGCTCGTCCGTTTAAAACTCACCATAATGCCCTTGATGCTGATTTCTTTTTAAGAATTGCACCAGAGACGTATTTGAAACGTTTGATCGTTGGTGGTTTTAACAACGTGTTTGAAGTCGCTCGTTGTTTCCGTAACGAAGGTATTGGTCCAAATCACTTACAAGAATTTACAATGGTTGAGGGGTACTCGGCATATTGGAATTTTGCGGACAACATGAAATTAATCAAAGAACTTTTCATCCACGTAGTTGAAAAAGTCAGCGGCAGCACAACATTCACTATCGGTGAACATTCTATCGATTTAAAAGCGGACTGGCCAACTGTGACGTTCCGTGAATTGATCAAAGGTGATATCAATTTAGATATCGATCAATTTCCAACCGCAGAAACTTTGTTAGCTGAAATCAAACGTCTGAACATTAAACTTGATGAAGATAACTTAAGCGTTCTAGGTCGCGGTAATTTAATCGACCTATTATACAAACGCGTAAGCCGTCCTAAGTTGATCAAACCGACATTCTTGGTTTCTCATCCCATCGACTTATCTCCTTTGGCCCGTGCCAACGATAACAACCCACAACTGACTGACCGATTCCAATTGGTCATCAATGGTGTGGAAATCGTAAATGCTTACTCTGAACTAGTAGATCCTATTGAACAAAACAAACGCCTTGAAGCGCAAGCTGTGAGCAAAGCTAAAGGCGATCAAGATGCAATGGTAAAAGAAGACGACTACGTAATGGCGATGGAATACGGAATGCCACCTATATCAGGTTGGGGTTTCGGGATCGAACGCTTGATCCAATTCCTATCTGTTTGCGATAACATCAAAGACTGCGTGCTGTTTCCATTGTCTAAGCCAAAGGCTGATTAAAAAGATCAGTCTAAGCCAAAGGCTGATTAAAAATAGGTGTGCCTTTCTATTTTACTACTTAATTTCAATTAATAGCGCTTTAAATGCCGCTAAGCTGGGAATGCGAACTTGGATTTGATTTCCTTGTTCGTGTAGTTCAAACGGCGTCAGCCCCCAAAGAGCTTGATAGTTTATTGGGCCTGAAGCCGCTCGTCGTGCAGAGTTTGCTGCCGACTTTGAAAACGAGAACTGCACGGGCCTTGACTGTCTTGAAAAATTAGCAATGGATAGAAATAAACGCCCTTCCGCCGATCGAAGTTGAATCGACACAGAGGGATCTCTGGATTGAATAAACTGACCTCTATCCAAGGCTGCCGGTAATTTGGTCTTTCTTATTTGAATCAATTCACGATAGGCCATTAGTAAACTACCCGATTGTTTCATTTGCATTTCAACTGTGAGTTCGGAACTATTAGATGAAAATAAATTCCAAGGCTTAGCACCATCGCCGGTGAACCCGTGATTCATGGCTGTTGTCCACTGCATGGGTGTGCGCTTGCTCATGTCGTTTCGTGGATTCATCTTTGGCTTTGCTGTAAAAATTCCGCCTGTGGGGCTAACAGATGGCCCGTTGGTCATTCCGATTTCTTCGCCGTAGTAAAGTACAGGTGTTCCTGATGCGGTTAACATCAAATACGCGGCGAGTTTCAATTTATCTACGTTTTGCTGAAACAAGGAACTGACGCGAGTCATATCGTGGTTCGTAATAAAGGGAGACAAAAAGCGCTGAGAAGAAACAAATTGTTGATTGCTTAAAAGTGCATTTTCAAAGTCGCTGGCGCGTTCATTAATAAGCGA
>CAZCHT010000154.1:0-11080 GCA_964498705.1 uncultured Bdellovibrio sp.
GTACGTAACTCGCGCCGGTCCGATCATCCTTGTCTTTGCGGTGTTGCTGTGGTTGGGCGCTCAGTTTCCACGTGTTGAAGCCAAGGCTCCGGACTTAGCCGACAGCTATATAGGTCAACTGGGCCACATCATGGAACCAGTGTTCAAACCAATGGGCGTTGACTGGCGGGTAGGTGTTGGTCTTATTTCTGCGTTTGCGGCTCGCGAGGTATTCGTATCAACGATGGCGGTTACATTCAAAGTAACTGCAGCCGAAGACCAGCAAGAACACGATTTACTTGCTATTATGAATGAAGCTAAATTCGCCGACGGTACACCGATTTTCACAGTCGGCAGTGTCCTAGGATTGATTTTCTTTTTTATGATCGCCTTGCAATGTATGACCACCGTAGCGACGCAAATTCGCGAATCAGGCTCGGCTAAATTCGCTTGGGGCCAGCTAGTGATCTTAAACGTTGTGGCTTATGTGGGTGCGGTGTTGATTAATCAATCGTACCGATTCTTTTTTCTGTAAATACACAATGGGTGTTATTTTCTATTTAAAGCGGTCCATATAGTTGAAAAAATAAGTTGATATTAGCAACATATAACGACAACTAACTGCAAGGTTTGAATTTGCATTATATGAACCGATAGACAAATTTAAAATATTGATAGAAAGGCTATCTATATTGAATTTATTTACAAGTAACTTCAGCGACGATTTCCCATCGGCCAATATTTTCAGATGTCGGTAGAACTTTATATCCACCCCAGTTTATTAGGCTGACGCTAGCGACTTTCGATTCGTCTTTACAAAAACTATTAGCATTTAGTTTTAAGTTTTCAAAAGCATCACTTCTGAACATTTGTGCTTCGGACGCATTTTTGGTTGCCGGAATAACCGAACTACCAACGATTTTTTCTGCCATTACATTCATTGAACCCAATACTAAAACCAATACGAAAAAGTTCTTCATTTTAATTCTCCTCTTTAAGTTTTCATCTATTGTACCTTTGACACTATTAACCCAAAGCGAAATGTGTGCCCATGTCTGGATGTAGCCAAATGGATACCAAAGGGGCGAGTCTGTTGAACTAGGTGATCAGGTGACAAAAAAGGGCCAAAATTGAAATAAATTTAAATCAACGTCGCTTGGCCGAGAAAGCCCTTATTCTTTGCGCTTCATATAATAATAGCGGCGATACCAAGGTTTGGTTTTTCGTTTTAAGTCATTCGCCGTATCTGTTGGGAATATCGAGACTCTGAATAAATTGTGAGGATTGTCAGCAAAGTGCAGAACGCCACGAGTGGTGTTAACCGCAAAGGCATACCCAGCGCGCCTGGCTAGCTGAATATCGCGATCCACGCGATCTCCGTAGGTATACGCGTAACTTAGGATAGGCGTGCCGAATTCCTTTTCTAAAGCTAATTTGGAATTCTCAAATTCTTGAACGGCCTGCTCCTGAGTCATTTGTGATAATTTTTTGTGATCAAAACCGTGACTGCCAATCTCCATATCCTGAGCCAAGGCTTGGCGTTGATCGGGAGACATTAGTTTTAATTGAGGGGCTTTGGAATCGGCGTCCCAATAGTTATGGGAATGGGGATTTGTTAGCAGATAGAATACTGCCTTCATTCCGTGTTTCTTTAAAATCGGGAGCGCCTTGGTGTAGTTATTCTCGTAACCATCATCAAAGCTAACAATTACGGGGTGTTTTGGAAACGGTCGAGATGGATCAGATTTATAATCGAGCAAATCTTTAAACGTCAGGGTTTCAAACCCGGCGTTCTTTAAATACGTCATATGTTCGTCAAAACGACTTTCAGTGACGTAAATTTTATGAGGCGATTCAAATCCTGGCTCAACGATTTGATGGTACATCAGTATCGGAATATTTTTCTTCACGCGGCGTTTGAACTGGGCCCAACCATAGACGTCAACGATTTGATCTACTTCATATTGGCGATTAAAATAACCAGTCGCACGTTCTTTTAATTTAGCAATCGGGTGATTATTCAACTGTTCTGGCTGCTTTAATAAAGTTTCCAATTCTGATTTCAACGCTTCGAAATTAACCGCGTATTTAGTTTGGTAGTCAATATCTCCAAAATTAGATTCTGCGCATAGACTGAAGTTTTCTGGGGTGATTAGACCTAAATATAATTCTTCACCGATAGCCATAGTTGGTTTTTGCAAATATAAGCTTTCAATTGCGATGCGGCCTGAACCGAATACTAAATCAGAATTCGCAATCGTATGAAATAGATTATCTAGTTTGCCTAAAAACTTAAACTGGTTCGGGTAGGCTAACGTTAAACGTTTAATATTCTGCTGAGTCGCATCCGAGAAAAACGAAACTTCGCCGCCGCCAAACTGGAAAATCATATTTGGGTGGGATTTCATCCAGGATTCCACGTAGGAATTAATGATATTTGCCCAGTTTAAACCTTTGGGTCCCGAAGTTCGACCCAAAAATGAAATCGTCAATGGTCGATCCCCACGAGGCAATGGGGACGGAATCAAGGAATCAATGTATTCCGTATTCAAAAAATTGCGAGCAATCTGAACTTGAGCATCATGAAAACCAAACTGTTGAACGAAGTGTTTTTTAATATTTTCGCAAACCGCCAAAATATTTTCACCATAGATATTAAATAGTTTTTTAGAATACGAGTAGTGCTGTTTGCCATGCAAAGTGGAAACTAAAGCACAGCGACTAAAACGAGTCGCCCAAAAACCGATACGGACCGCGGCCCGAGAATGGGCGTGGATCGTATCGATATTATTGTTTTTAATAAAACGGCGTAAGAATACGATGCTGCGCAGACGCCTTGCAAACGAGGCATTGTGAATAGGCAGTGGGATAAAGGCTGCTTTCGTACGCTTGTGAATTTTATCGCTGACGATATAGCACGAATGCCCTCGTTTAATTAATTCGTCGGTTAGATCGACGGCATAAACTTCGGCTCCGGTTAGCTCTACTTGTGATAATAAGTGGACGACTCGCATACTGGCTAATACGATTAGCAAATTAGCTTATTTGAGTCACCCAAAGACTTTAAAAGTCTGACGCTTTAGTGAGTTTTAAACGGTCCTCATCCTCATCGAAGGGGATCAATTCCTGAGGCGTTTTCGATGTTTTAGGCTTATTTGTTAAGCTAGGCTCTAATACCATTCGTTTCGGTTTAGACTTAGTGTCTTCCGCAACGGCTTCAACCGGTGTGTCTGTACTAGCGGCTTTGGTTTCTGGTGCTGCTGATTTTACGGGAATGCGTGGCTTTTCATTTTTAGCCATTCGTAACGGAATGACTGTTGCTTTGGTAGCTGGCTTCGCCGCGGTCATACCGGGGCGTGCTACAGGTCGAACCGATTTAACTTCCGCACGTGGAGCGGCTGGCTTTTCTTCAGCAACGACCGGCTTGTCTCTTTTTGAAGGTGGGTAGGTTGCTGTTTTGTAAGACTGAAAATTAGAAACATCTACAGAATTTGAAGTTGTGCCTTGATTGTGATCTTTGATCTGCTTAATAATATCTTGTTGTGACATCACAAGTTCAGATAGAAGAGCGCGCAAGTTATTAGTATTAGACGCTTGCTCTTGGCTCGATAGCGAGATCTCGTTATTGATGTCTGAAACTTTTAGTGTGCCCGATAATATGCTGTTCAAAAGGTCATGCGAACTTTGTGCTTGGTCACAGCCCTTTTTGATATTCACTGTCGTTTCTTGAATTAACGAGGAAATGTCTTTCGCCGCCGAACTACTTTTCTGAGCTAGGTTACGAACGGCTTCAGCAACCACAGCGAAACCTTTTCCTTGTTCGCCGGCACGTGCGGCTTCTACCGCAGCATTCAAGGCAAGAAGGTTAGTTTGGAACGCGATATCTTCGATCATACTTAAGATTTCTGTAATTTTTTTAGAAGATTGCGACACTTCATTCATAGATTGATACAATTCAGAGATGGCTTTCACGCTGGATTCGACCGTTGTGCGTGACTGATGCGACAGCATTGCTGCTTGTTTGGCATTTTCTGATGTGGTTTGAACTAAGTTATTTAAATTTTCGATATCTGATGTCGAGCGCTCTGAAGTGCTTACAACATCTTGTACGGAACTTAAGAGGGAATCCATTGTACTGCGAGTTCGTTGATTCAAATTATTTATTTCGTCTTGTTTAACATCGACCAGATTGGCTTCATCGTTTTTTTGTTTGCGTGAGCCAATCCAAAATAGGGTGCTTAATACTAAGACACAGGCGACGTGGGCTAAAACCAACATTTGGGAGGATAGACTACTGAAAGATAAGGCGGCTAATACTAAACTTAAACCAGCTAGGGACCAGAACAAGACAGGTAAATTCATTTTTTTCACGCAATTACTCCCGATTATTTGTCGGAGAACTGGGTAAAATATTAAGGCCAAATTAGGGGGTTAGCTGCTCAAGATCTCTGCAAAATAGAGCTAGGATCGTTTAAAATAACTTTAATTGTCTCAGGCTGGTACTGTGCTAGGCCGGCCACATAGCCGATTATGTAAACACAAAGTGCGACTCCAATAATGATGGAGATTTTTTTTGCATATAAATAAATCAGAAATTTAGTTTCGTTTTGTATCACAACCATTCGATTTTAAGCATTGACAGACTCAGAGTTCAATACTAAAGATTAGGTTCACGACGCATAACGCGGGAGTAGCTCAGTTGATAGAGCGATGCCTTGCCAAGGCATAGGTCGCGGGTTTGAGTCCCGTCTCCCGCTCCAAGTTTTCACTTGGAGTTTCAATAACTTGGCGCTTTCTAAGACTACCTTTTAAAATTAAAAATCTAATTGAAAACTTCGAAATAGAGAGCTTCGAATTGGGATACATACGCGGTTTACGCCTTTATGAAGTCACAACTACTATTGGTTCCCATAGAGTTGGTTCGTTATTGAATTCTTTTTATCCGCCTTGTCCGGTTTGCGATTCCTTACTGTGAATCTATAAGCAGAAAATTGTGTTTCAAATCGAGGCAACGCCTAAGCCGTTTTCTTGTCTGCCGATGGCGCCACCAAGAACTTCTTAATAATCTGACTTAGTTGCGCAAATTCTTCTTTGTTCAATGCCATGTCCGCACCGACTTCTTGGCATTTTCTAGCAATTTGATCGTTGATCAGTGATGAGAAAATAACTACGGGCACTGTTTTATCAATTTCTTTGATTCGTTTGCAGCATGTGAAGCCATCGACTTGAGGCATTTCTAAATCAGTTAGGATCAATCCGACTTTTTCGCCTTTTTTATTCAGTTCAGAAAAACGGTTGAATAGAAGGGCGCCATTTTCGTAAAATTCTGTGTCTTTTGCCTGTACTTTATCTAGCAGCCATTTGATTTTTTTACGAATCATTGGGGAATCATCTGCTACCAAAATTTTAAAATCCACCGGAAATGGCAATGGGCATTCATGATCCAAATTGTCGCTGATTCCAAATATTGTTAATACGATGGATTCTAGATCTAACATCGAAATTTCGCGCTCGCCAGTGACGGCAATGCCCGTGATGGCATTTGTTTTTAAAAGAGGGCTTGGTGACTGAACTTCTTCCCAGCCAACTCGTTGAATACCAAGAATTTCGTCAACGATGAAGCCAATTACCTGGCGATTGAACTCGCTGAGTATCATGATTGCACGTTTGCTGTTTGGGTTTGGTTGAATCTTTAGTACTTTCCGTAAATCTAGAACTTTGATGACTTCGTCTCGCTCGATAATTGTTCCCAGCATTCCTTCTGGCATCAGTGGCAATTGATTTATTTTACTTGGGTCAAACTGAACGACATGGCGGATTTTCAGAGCATTTAGGCCAAACCGTTGTGAACCCATTGTGAATTCAAAAATTTCGATCTCGTTCGTTCCCGATTGTAATAAAATATTGCTTTGTGTAGTCATGCTCCTCTTGTCGGTCATTCAAAGGATTTTATGATACCGTTAACTTGTCGAGTTTCTTTGAGGTCAAAACGTCTGGCTCGACGTCGATTATAGGCTAGCTTAATCACTTGTTTGAATTTTGAAAACTACCTTCGGCTTGGTTTAAGACGTTGCATAATGCCTGGTCATTTCCTATTGTAGGTTAGAAAAAACATTGGGTAATAGGTATTATGAAATTTCTGTTTTTGAGTCTCTTCATTTCTTTTTTTGTTTATGCTCAAGAAAACAAGCCAGACGATCCAACCACGCAGCCATCTGCGCATCAGCGTTTGTGCAAAAATCAAATAGAAATATACTGCAAAGAAGCGCACGAGAAGAAAGATGTTCGAGGCACGATCATGTGCCTGATCAAGAATGACGATAAATTGTCGATAGAGTGTAAACAGGAAATTCAGCGTATGGTTCAAGCTAGTCGGCAAACTTCCCCGGGAGGCCCAGTGGGGGCCATTGGTGGCTTGACGGGAATGGGATCGCAAGTTCCCTCGGTAGCGATAGAAGGGCGTTTTATCCGTGCTAATGAAGACAGTGGGACGCCGTCATTTTTTGAAAATCAAATCAGCATTTCCATGCCAATTTATAAAACAGAATCCGATACATATTCGGCCACTCTGGCAGGTGGGGATTTGCATTTAAGTAAAAAGGTATTTTTAGATTCTGGCAAAAGTGTTCCCGAGATTTTGTACAAAAATGAATTGGGACTTCAGTTTTCACGCAAGTTCTCACCAGTCCGCACGTTTGGTATTCGTGGTTCCGTTGGATACACTGGTGATAAAATGGACCCAAAAACTCAAATTTTTAATTTCAGTGCGAATTATTCGTACCCAGGTGAAGAAGCAGGAGTTTGGGTGTGGATGGTGTTTATGTCGAATAATAGCCCATTGGGTGAATTCTTTCCAATCCCTGGATTTTTCTATGTGAACAAGACCGATACAATGATGACTATTTTAGGTTTTCCAATCCTATCTTGGCAGTGGACACCTGTGAATCCTTGGGCCTTTTCTTTTTCTGTGTTTGGACCGCAACTTAAGACCGAAGCGAGTTATGGGACTATCGACAAAACTCAATACTTTTCTTCGCTAGGGTTTAAACAGCAGAAGTATCTAATAAGTGATCGCACGATAGATAACGAGCGATTATCTATCGAGGAAAAAAACTTTGAAGTTGGATTTAGAAAACCACTGTTCATGGTTGTTTACTCGGAATTCCAATTCGGTTATTCGTTTCACCGTCAGATCTATGCCGGTGAAAGTCTGATTAGAAAAGACGGCGGTAATTTGTATTTAGAATCTGCTGGTTATTTAAAATGGTCGCTCAAAGCGGCGTTTTAAATTGCTACAAAAAATAAACTATATTTAAAGATCCAAATCCGATAAATCCTCCACGTTCTTCAAATTCTGGCGAGCGCGTGACGAATCTCCAAACTACATTGAAAGGCAATTTCTGCAAACACACACCAACTTCGGTGTCGAAGTTAAATGGGTATTTGTGAACGTGATGACCTGTTTGAAATGTATTTCCATCAAGGAATATATTTCGAGCCACTGCATTGCCGCGCGCAGAGGCAAACGCGTAGTAGCTGAATTTCTGTGGTTCATCTAAATTCATTGGAGAAATAAAACTATCTCCATCATTTGATGATGGACGGCTGGGGCCAAAATCATCTAGCAAGTCAGAACCAATGCGCACAATAGCACCAATGTGCGCACCGATCATCACGTTTCCAAGTCCCACGCCGTAGAATGGAAGAACGTCGACATTTTTGTTTTCGGTAATTTTAAAACGTTTTTGGTAGTATAGCTGCAATGTTGGTTCATCATTCAGTCCATTGTGCCAACCCATTCCCCGTTGTTTAGGGATCATGTCATGCACGGTGTTTTGAACTTGTTTACCTAAGGCGCTAGGGCCGACGATACCAATATCAATTTCAAAATACTGAGCCGTTTGTTTTTCTTTTAAATTAGCGCTGAAACCAAGATATAGCCAGCCGGCGTAAGGGCGATCATTTGTAATTAGATTGGACTCTCCCAAATTGTTTGGCGTATAGAGTTGATGTCCCAATGACATGGCTAAATTAATTTTAGTAGCGTCTGGATTTTTCTCGTCGAGGACTCTATACTTATCAACGGTATTGCGACCCCAGTTGGGAATTCTATTCTCTGCATACACATACGAAAATTTAAAACCATTTGTGTAGGCCTGATCAGATCCAGGTCCACCTAAACTGCGCGTATCATTTTCAATATAAATGGCGACGGCATCACCGACTTGTGGAGTTTCCGCGAAAATAGAGAAAGACAGCGTCAATATTAGAATTAGAATTTTCATATAACGACTACGCTAGCATGTGGGAAAATACTCGACAACTCAATCGTTTATGTATTTTATGGCGTTGTCGCTGATGAAACACGCCTTGAGCACCTAAAAAAAATGGTATGAATCAAGACGGGATCAAAAATGAAAAACAAATGCTATCATATGGGCAAAGTACAGTTTTAGTTGAAGCTTTCCGCTAATCGTGAAATTATTTGGGAATGATTTTATCAATTCCTTTAGTAGTGGCTTTGGTTGTTTCCGGAGTGTTTGCTGGTTTACTTGGCGCACTAGTTGGCATCGGCGGTGGATTGATCGTTGTTCCTGTTTTGGTGTTAGGTTTTGGAGTTGATATAAAAATTGCTATTGCCTCGTCGTTAGTGGCCGTCGTGGCCTCGTCGACAGCATCGGGCAGTGTTTATGTTGGCAAGGGTCTTACCAATTTGCGTTTAGGAATGTTGTTAGAGGTCGCAACGACGATTGGTGGTATTTCTGGTGGGTTGATTGCAGTTTATATTGCTCCAAATGTAATATCTGCTTTGTTTTCTATCCTGATGGTTGTTACGTGCGTTTTAATTTTGCGAACGAAAGATCCTGTGAAAAAGCCAGATCGAGCTAGTAACGGCCCAGTGGCGATAGAGTCGGCCAAAGAAGATGTTGGGAAGCTCGGCGGTTCTTACTATGATCCTTATTTAAAAACTGAAATTCATTACGATGTTGAAAATGTGCCGCTAGGAAGTTTTATTTCTTTCTTTGCGGGTGTTCTATCTGGCTTGTTAGGTGTGGGTGGTGGTTTTATTAAAGTGCCTGCAATGGCGCTAGGAATGAAAGTTCCGATGAAGGTCGCCGCCGCCACGTCTAATTTGATGATCGGTGTGACAGCGATTTCAAGTTTATTTGTGTATTTCGCGCGTGGGTTTGTGCAGCCTTTGATCGCGGCACCCGTTGCGTTGGGTGTCGTGGGCGGCGCCTTGTATGGGACTTCCGTGGCCCAAAAAATTTCTCCAAAAATGTTAAGGAAAATATTTGCTGCTATATTAGTGATCGTCGCTGTGCAAATGATTTTGAAGTCGATGGGGGTATCCGTTGGAAAATAATAGTCCAGCGCCCGCATCAGATCGTAAGCTCGTTCAGTTACTGCTGCGTTCGGGATTAGTTATTTCGATGTTACTAATGGTGGCGGGGTTGTTTGTAAATGTTTCGACCGGCCATATTGAATCGGTGCCAGTGGGAATGTTCGATTTAATGAATGAATCTATGTTGCTGGGTGATCGACTGTTGGGATTTGGTGTGCTTGTGCTATCATTAACCCCAGCAATGCGAGTGCTAACGCTGACGGCGCTGTGGACGCGTGAGAAGGATTGGAAATTCGTAGGCATTTCAATTATCGTCATCATCGCTTTAATTATTTCTGTGTCCCTCGGTGGGCACGCCTAACGTTAACCCGTTAGGGAAAAATTCCCTCTCAATCTGCTGAGATCAAACTCATTCTTTCTGTAGCGGCATTTCAGTTGCTTATTCATTTAGTTGGTTTCAACTCATTACAAAAAGGATTTACTGTGAAAAAAAGCAAAAAAGATAAATCGATCATTACACCCAATGAAATTGCGATCCAGGCTAGAAATGAAAGTCTGCCGCCGTCTCTGGATTTCGGAGAAGCGAACGAAGCAGATGCGCGTGATTCTGGTTATACAGACTCTGAAGGTCATGCGGTTTCTATGGCGGAAAAAGATGTTAAAGGAGATCCTACTGGAGCGTTAACAGATATTGGTGCTGGCCGATCGTCGGCGATTCTTCGTAGACACCCGGCACAGACTCAGAATAAGACGATTGAGGATGCACCAAAATTGGGTGAAGAACAGGCTCCGTAATAATTCTAGTTATTTGAAAGGAAATCGTGTTACGATTTTAGGTATAATGACGCTAGATAGTTACCTGGCCGAATACAAAGAATCCCACGAAAATCCCGTTAACATTAAAATCCATTTTATTTGTGTTCCACTGATTATGTGGAGCTTATTAGGGTTCCTGCACACTTTTGTGATTGCGGGGGTTCCATTATCATACTTAGTCGTCGCCGGTGGCTTGCTTTATTATCTATCGTTTAGAAATATTCGAGTATTTTTTGCAATGACTTTGTTAACGCTTTTTATGCTCTCGACGTTTGCGTTGGTGCCTGAAATGCGTTTGGTTAGCATCGTTGTTTTCATAACCGCGTGGCTGGGGCAGTTCTATGGGCACAAGGTCGAAGGCAAAAAACCATCATTCTTTAAAGATTTGGTTTTCTTGTTGATCGGCCCAGTGTGGATTATTAAAAAAATATTCCCAAAATTTATTTAGACTTTTATTGTGCGCAGGAAATCAGCTTGCGGCCCTGATAAAGCAAAGTAAGGGTTTTGCTTTGCAATCAAAACTTGCAAATCTTTCAATGATTCGCCCATTAATATATGGGCAGCGATTAGCATAGTCGACGTGCGACCTATGCCAGCTAAGCAATGAACAGCTAGTTTTTCTCGATTTTTATTTGCCGCAGTAACAATTTCGGCCAAATGCTGGGCTTGATCTAGATTCGGCGCCCCTAAGTCAACAATGCTAATATGATGGGTAGAGAAATGTGTACCCAGAATATCTTTTTGATGATGGTGCTCAGTTAAAGTAATTACATTGCGAATTTCATTCGTCTTCAAGAAATTGATTTCTTTATTTAGAATCTCTTCGCTCAAGGAGAAGTGTAGTTGATCGTTTTCGATGCGAAACGATTCCACCACGTGCAATCTAGAATTTAATTTTTGCAAAACAGAAAGAACTCCAGCATGAGTCTTTAAAACTTG
>CAZCHT010000155.1:0-11074 GCA_964498705.1 uncultured Bdellovibrio sp.
TTTTCAGATTCAAACAAACTCACTTCGTGCTTAGAAGATAAAATGAGTGCTGCGGCCAACCCACTTATCCCCCCGCCTACAACTGCTATTCTCATATTTAACCCTTTACATTTTGTTCGACAAAAATGTGTCTAAATCACGGATAGTAGAAAATTTTAAAAATTTTCTACCCGACTTGATGGCCGTATCAGAAACTTTAGCGGCTCCTCCGCAAAGGAACTGAATTTTTTTAGGTGCTAACTGATCGAGCTCACCAATGAAATCACTCGCGGAAATAAATTCTTGTTGCGCTGGTAAATTGGCAAGACCCAAAATAACAGCATCTATTTTGAATTGTTCACAGGCCTGGGCCAGATCACCCACAGGCATATTGGGCCCAAGGTAATAAGTCTCAAAGCCGTGAACTCGGCACAAAATGGCCGCAAGAAGAATACTAAATTCGTGAAGATCACCCTCGCGCGTAGTAAGTAGAACTTTTTTAGAATTTAACTTTTTCTTGTAGTCATAGGGAGATAGCGATTGATATAAATTTCCCAAGTGATCACGTAGTAAACTAGATAAAAGATGTTCTTGTGAAATACTCAAGTTTCCATCAGACACTCTAATGCCAACCTCCCTTAACAACGGAAGGATTAGGTCAGTAATAATAGCCTGTGGACTTAGCTCAAATCTAGCTTTTTGCAAACTATGCTGAATGGATTCTAAGTTAAACTTTTTCAACGATTCAATAATAGTATTTAAATGAATTTGTTCTTTTAAAGCCGAAGGTTCAGCAGAATCAGCCGACGCATCGAAGTGTCCATCACTATTCAGTTTATCAGTTTCAAGCTTTTTCAACTTCATTAACGACATAGTCGCCAATGTCCCAATTAAATACCCCTTCTGAACCAATTTCCAAAGTAGCGAAATTTTCTCTACGTCCTTTTTAGAGTAAAGTCTCCGTCCGTCTTGTGCTCGATTAGGGACAACCACTTTGTAGCGTCGCTCCCAAGCACGCAGCGTGTTCTCATTAATTCCGGTCATTTGGACTACGACTTTGATGTTTATATTTTGCATATTTACCTTAAAATTGATGCACAAGTAATGCACAGTGTTTACATTATACATTTATTGTGCAATAATCAAGATGTAAGGCAAAAGGCTCTCTGCCACCTACATTTGACATAATCAGGAGTTCAAAATGAGACTTAACAACCTACTACTTTTTTTCTTGTGCGGATCGTTTGCTTGGGCTTTGGATGGTCGTGATCCTAGCGTAGTTAACAATTTAGACATCAACAAATATATGGGCCAATGGTATGAAATTGCTCACAATCCGAATTTTTTCCAAAATTTGTGTGAACGTTCAACGGCTCAGTATGAGCTCACACCAAATGGAAAAGTGAGCGTCCTAAATAAATGCTTCCGAGGAAATAAAGAATTTACCTCTATTTCAGGTACAGCCGAAGCAATGAATCCCCTTGTGCCAGCAAAATTGGAAGTAGATTTTGGATTTTTCCGAACCGGCGATTACTGGATTGTGGATCTAGAGGAAAACTACCGATGGGCTGTCGTTAGTGGACCAAATATGAAATCTCTTTTCATTTTGGCTCGAGAAGCGCCTATGGATAAATCCACTCTAGATACTATTTTAGAAAGTTTAAAATCACGCGGTTTCAAAACAAGTAATTTAATTTACGACAAATATTAAGGCGATCTGTGAAAATATTAGTAACCGGTGCCAGTGGTTTACTAGGCAAAGCTCTAATTACTGAATTACAAATCAATGGCCATGAGGTTTTTGCTTTGGTACGCAACCCGAGCAAAATTTCGGAATTGGATCGGAAAAATATTTACAAGTGGGACGAGTCGCAGTTGCCCCCCACAGAATCCCTTCGCGGGAAAGATGCCGTTATAAACTTAGTGGGCGAAGGAATTGCCGATAAACTGTGGACGGAAAAAAGAAAAAGGAAACTACGCGACTCTCGATTGGTAAATACCTCCAACCTCACTAACGCTATTAAGTCTTTGTCACCGACGGATCGTCCAAAAACTCTTATCTCTGCGTCTGCAATTGGAATTTATGGTCATAGCCAGGAAAAAATGTTTGATGAAGCCTGGCCAACCGGTACAGGTTTTTTAGCTGAACTTTGCGCCGAGTGGGAAGCCGCAGCCAATTTGGATTCTAGTTTAAATATCAGAGTTGTGAACATGAGGCTTGGGATTATTTTGTCAAAAAACGGTGGTTTTCTGAGTAAAATGGCTCCGGTAATACTTGGCAGCGGTCAACAGTGGACAAGCTGGGTGCATATTTCTGACGTAGTCAGATTTGTGCAAGAGGCACTGGTTAACCCAAACTTCCAAGGTCCTTACAATATTACAAGCTCATCCCCTGTTAAAAATACAGATCTCACTCAAATCTACGCCAAAAAAATGGGATTCCCATTCGTAGCTCGAGTACCTAAAACACTGTTGAAACTAGTGTTAGGCGAAATGTCGACGGCGATATTGTCCAGTCAACGTGTTTTGCCTAATCGCCTACTTCGCACCGGTTTTAAGTTTCAGTACAATCAGTTCAATGAAGCTATTGATGACATTTACGGAAACGATAATTTCCTAGATAACTATCACACCGTTAACCAATTCATTGCCGCTACGAAAGAAAAAGTTTTTCACTTTTTTAGCCTGGCCGAAAATTTAGAACTTATTACTCCTCCTTGGCTTAATTTTAAAATCACTAAAAAATCGGCTGATGAAATTACTGAAAATATTTTGATCGACTATAAATTAAAAATTCATGGTGTGCCGGTAAAATGGCGGACGAAAATTTCTAGCTGGCGACCTGATGATCAATTTGTGGATGACCAACTCAAAGGACCCTACACAAAATGGCATCATGTCCACCTATTCTATAAAGTTGCTGGCGGGACTTTGATTCGCGACGAAGTGACATTTCGAGTACCAGGCTCTTTCATTGGAAAATTGTTTCTTACAGCGCTCATTAGAAAAGACGTAAACACAATTTTTTCCTATCGCCAAAAGGTCATAAACGACCTTCAACAAAGCGGAAAACTAGATTGATCGCTTTTTAAAAAATTTATTTTTGAGCGCTAGAGTACTTCCAAAACTTAGGCAAAAACAGAGCGGTCAAAATGACGGCGATAAAACAGATCAGTCCGCCCGACCACAAGCTAATACTAACACTAAATTTGGATGCAACCCATCCGGCACGTGTATTGCCTATAAGCGGGCCTGACATATAGGAAATCATTTCAATTCCCGACAGGCGCCCTCGCATTTCATTTGGCACAGTTTGATTCCAAATAACTTGTCTAAACAAACCGCTGATCATATCTGCGGCACCAGCCAGAGCCAAGAACAAGAAAGCACCCCATAATGAATTCGTGAAACCCACAAAACAAATAAATACTGCCCATAAACACGCAGCAATCACAACCATACGACCATGAGTTCTGATATTTTTGGTCCAACCACTAAACAATGTCGCAACTAAAGCGCCCACTGCCATGGAAGAGAATAATATACCCGCCGACTTAGCCCCCCCAAAAGTTTCCGATAAGGCAGGAAACAGAGCCACGGGAAAAGCAAATGTCATGGCGACGATATCGATTAAATAGGTACCGATGAGTTCAGGCTTGGAAACTGAAAATCTTAATCCTTCTTTCGCTTGTTCAATTGGATTTTTAGCGTGATTTTCCGGAGTTTCGTTGAACCTTATTTTGAAAAGGAAAAACAAAGCTACCAAAAATGTGATCACATCAAAACAATAGGCTGCGGAAAGACCAAACTGTGCTATTATCAAACCGGCCATTGAGGGCCCGGCAATAGCGCTTACCGAATAGCGAAAACTCCCCAAGGCTCCGATCGAGGAATAGTCGTCGGCGCTCACTATTTTTTGAGTCATTGCTTCCATAGCCGGACGATGAAATCCCAAAACGGCTTGCATGATAGCAACGAGTACAAAAATTAAAACAATAGACGGTTTTTCTTGAAGTGAATTTATCAACAGCCCGATAACGACTAAACACATTACGATTTCAGAATAGATAATTAATTTTTTTCGATTTAAACGATCGGCGATTGTACCGCCAATAATTCCAAAGATAAGAACAGGAACCAGCTGAACAATCCCCAGTGCGCCGACATACCAATTATCTTTAGTCAGTTGATACACTTCGTACGGAATCGCTACATAGCTGATCATACTTCCGAAAAAAGAAATAAACTGACCTAAAAACAAATTTCTAAAGTCAGGGTACTTCTTTAATGGAGCTAAATTAATAAGCATTTGTTTATTGGTAATTAACTAACAGCAGATGAAACCATAACGATAGCTTCACCCTTAGCGTACACTTCACCATTTGCTTTTTTAGCTAAGGTTTCTACAGTAGCAATACCTTTTTCTTTGCGCATCGCTGTTACTAGAAATTCCATATGGATTGTGTCGTTGATGAAAACGGGCTGCAAAAACTTCAACGTTTGGCTTAGGTAAATTCCACCACTACCCATGTTATCATTCAAGGCACGAGAGAATAAAGCTCCTACAATCATGCCATGAGCAATCCTTTGTTTGAATCGAGTATTTTTTGCGTACTCATCATCCAAATGGATCGGATTAAAATCACCGCACATGTCGGCGAATTTTCGGACCATCTCGTCAGTCACTTGGACTGACAAGTTGAATTTATAACCTTTATCAAACTGAATATTGTGACCCATTTCAAATCCCGATCTTATAAAATATTTGCTGCTAACTCAGCTAGCTCTGAACGCTCACCTTTAGTTAACGTTACATGGCCGGCAATGCCGTGACCTTTGAAACGTTCCGCCGCGTAAGTTAAACCACTATTTGCTGAATCGACGTAGGGATTATCGATTTGGTAGACGTCTCCAGTCAAGACAACTTTCGTTCCACGACCGGCCCTTGTCACGATTGTTTTAATTTCGTGAGGAGTTAAGTTCTGCGCCTCATCCACGATCAAATATTGTTTCGGAATAGATCGACCGCGAATATATGTTAACGGCTCGATATTTAGCATCCCTTGATTGATTAATTCTTGAGCACGTCCCGCTGCTTTTTTATCAGCACCCATTAAGAACTCAACGTTATCGAAAATCGGCTGCATCCATGGATTAAGTTTCTGTTCGATATCGCCCGGTAAGTACCCGATATCTCGGCCCATCGGGAAAATCGGTCTTGAAACGAGCAATCTTTGGAAACGGCCTTCATCCAATGTCTTGTGCAGTCCGGCAGCGATCGCCAGCAATGTTTTACCAGTTCCGGCTTTACCAACCAAAGATACAAATAAAATCTCGTCGTTTAATAAGCAATCTAATGCAAATGCTTGTTCAACGTTGCGAGCATGAATACCCCAGATGCTGTCTGATGGAGTTAACAAAGGAACAATTTTTTGTTCGGCAACTGAGTATCGTCCCACCGCTGAATGATTTGGATTCGTTGGGTTCTTTATAATTAAGTACTGATTGGCAATTAGCTTGTGGCCTGCTGCAGGGGCGAATTTCTTGTCGCGGTAGAATTGATCGATTTGCTCTGTCGTCATCTCGATTTCTTGGTAACCTTCGTAAAGATCCGCTACGTCTGCATTTGTCGGCTCGTAATCTTTTGCGATAATACCGTAAACGTCAGCTTTGATACGTAAATTGATATCTTTTGTGATCAATTCCACTTTGTGACGAGGATGTTGCTTTTGTAAGCCAATCGCAGTCATCAAAATTCGATTGTCCGCTTTTTGCTGATCTAACTCGGTACTAAGCCCATGAGTCATCAAATCGATACTGACGTAAACAAATGTTTCGCCGTGACCGTCAATTTGAACACCTTGCGCTAAAGAACCTTTTTCTCTAAGCACGTCGATGAAACGGCTGAACTGACGGGCATTTCGACCGTTCTCGCCTTGATCTCTTTTAAAGCGATCGATCTCTTCAATAACAGACATTGGAATATGAATGTCGGCTTCGCCAAACTTCATTAACGCTTGGGAATCGAATAGAATTACGTTCGTATCGACTACGATTTTTTTCTTTTTTGGATTTGAATTATTGTTATTGCTATTGTTATTACTATTATTTTTGCTCAATGTGTACAACCCCTCTTCAGATTAATCCTAAGAACAACGACTGCTGTTCATAGGATCATCTTAAGAAGGTTGCAGATCAAGATATATTTGAAACTTGAATGTCACCGTCGTCAGTTTTTAAACTTGCGCTTACGGTTTCAATGAATTTAACGAAATGATGTAACGCAACGTCATTCAACGTGCCTTTCATGAAGTGAGTTCCGTGACGAACAACGCCTTCACTAGGAACAAACCGTGAGTTTTGAACTTTCACTACGAAACCAAAATAAGTTTTATAGTTTAGATAAACTCGCATTGCGACTTCTTCGTTTTCTTTAAATATAGGCTTTTCAGTATCTATATCAAACGCCACACCGTTGTCTGAAATGTCGTAAACAGAAACTTTTAGCAATCCTTGATCAGGAAGGATTACGAAAGCACCGATAAACTCCGTCAAAATCGTACGTTTTACCGTTCTACGTTCGCTGTTAATCATCTCTTTTCTGACTTCAGTGATATCCATAACAGACGCCTTGCTTTTGACTGTTGTTGGCGACCGTTTTGTTGACTTGATGCGATCTACGATGTCAATTACTTTTCCCATAAGATACCCCCGATTACTCACATATAAAATGTTCATTTATTGTATCATTCATCGTCATTTTAGTATCAAACTTGAGCCATTTTAGTAGAAAATGGGTCCAATTTGTTCTAGATTGAGACGAATGAGAGCGAAACAGTACTTGCCCCTAGCCTTAGCTCTGAGCCTGATTTTCCACTTAGTTTTGGTGGCCATTGTATGGCTTGTGCCTAAAAGCTATTTGCTTAACTTCGCCCAACCTTCAGGCAGTCAAGTCCCGGTCGAAAAGCCGTCTTTATTAGAAGTCATTCTTCAAGAAAAAACACCCAAGCAACAAATTGTCCGTCAAGCTGATGCACCGGAACGTATGCAAGATGATACTAAAGTTTACGATCCAGCGCGCTTTCTATCTGAAAAACGCCAGCGCGTGATTTTAGAAACACAGGCAAAAGAAACGGGCAAAACGCAAAATCGCAACAGCAATATTCCTCGCTACCAGCGCGAACTTTTGGAAAACAAAATTAAACAAGAATTGCAGTCCATTTCTGAAGAAACTGACGGCGATATGATTGTAAAACGCGGCGGAAAAAATAACGAAGATTACCAACCGATGAAGCTATTCCCTAAAGAGCAATACATGCGCTCCACCGTTGGCGAATCGCTACCACAAGACGTTTCCGTTGGTGATTTCACAGCGCTAAATACCGATCAGTACCAGTTCTATACTTTCTATGCCCGTGTTGAAGATTTGGTTAGGTATCGCTGGGAAACTCATGTTCGCAACGCTATCGATCAATTTGATCGCCGTAATGTGATTCAAAATATCTCTAAAAAAACTTGGATTACACAAATTGAATTTTTGATTGATCCTCAAGGACACTTACGTAAAGCCATTTTACTAAAAGAATCTGGACAGACTCAATTTGACCAATCCTCTATACGTGCGTTTGAAGATGCGAAAGTATTTCCCAATCCGCCAAAGGAAATGGTTCAAAGCGATGGTTTCATTCACCTGCGCTATTCATTTCACGTTTTTTTCAATCCTAGTTTTTTAGCTCGCTAATTGTTTTAATTCGATACGGCACCGACTTTCGTCATCGTTTAGATTCAACTATTTAAACCGATCTATAGATCATGCAAAAAACTAATTCAGTGCAAACAAACCAGTTACTTGATTTCTTAAATTCAATTTCCAAATCTAATCGACCAAATTTAAAAGAAGAAACAAAAAGTACCTTGGATGATTTTCAAAACAAAGAAGCCAAGTTACTTCATGCGCAAGCTGAATTGAAAAAAGAATTCGTTGGTATCGACGATCAAATTGAGCGAGTCATAAATTTAGTTCGTCCTTGGTATTTAATGCCAAAGGCAATTAGAAAACCAATTGTCATTGGACTTTGGGGAATGACCGGCGTTGGGAAAACAAGTTTAGTAAACCGTCTTGTACATTTTCTAGAATTCGAAGAGTTTTTCTTTTCTGAAGATTTAGGCAGATATACTGGCGATGATTCCGCCATTCAACAACGTATTCACTTTAGTAGCTTACCTCGTTTGTCAGGCCAGCCTTCTATTTTATTGCTAGATGAAATTCACAATGTTCGCACCATTGATCACTATGGAATAGAACTAGATCGTTCAGCTATGCGCGATTTCTGGCAGCTGCTAGATAATGGATTAGTCGCCCGAGACATGGAACGCTATCAAGAAATGATTATGATGATGCAAACCGAGCTAGCTTACACCGCGACCGGTATGGATGAGCCAGAAAAATATTTAACCGAGCGCTGGGAATCTGTGCTGAGTACTTACATGCTGGACAAAGTTGTTATTCAGCTTGAACTTCCCGTTGTGACGGCTCATTTGCAGAAAATGATTGCGCTCGATATGCGTGGGTTTATGCAATGGTTAATTACTGAATACCAATGGTTTTGCAAATATTCAAAAACAATGGATTTCAGAAAATCGATTATTTTTGTTGCAGGAAACTTGGACGAAGTATTTGCTGATTCTAACAAAGTTAATCCAGAAGACCTGACTGCGAATGAATTACACGAGAAAACAATTCAAATCGGCGTGGACACTGTTAAAGAATGCCTTTTGCGCCGATTCAAACCAGAACAAGTAGCTCGCCTAGGTGGATCTCTTTTAGTATTTCCTAGTCTTTCACGTGAATCTGTATTGAAACTAGTTGATAATCAACTGCGCGTACTGAGTGCATTCTATAAAAATGAATTTGATTGGACTATGAATTTTCATACCTCTGTGAAAGACCTTGTTTTCCGCGAAGGTACCATAGCGGCCCAGGGTGCACGTATCGTGCTGTCGACATTAAGTGACCTGGTCGAATCTCGCTTGCCGACGTGGCTTGTGCATTGTTTAAAAGCAGAAGTAAAAAATGTAACTGTCAGTTTCTCTATAGCAAAAAAGACATTTGAAATTACACACGGGAAAAAGAACGAGCTTCTGTTTTCCGAACCGGTAACCTTACGCGAAGATCGCCTGCCTGAAATTAATTTATCCGATGCACATCGAAATGTTCTGGCCGTACACGAAGCCGGCCACGTTGTGGTGGGAGTTGCCTCGCTGGGTATATTGCCTATCAAAGTCTTAGCTGGTCCTAGCTCGTGGCATCGGGGTGGTCCTCGTGCCGTGTTTCCACCTATGGAATTAAAAACAAAAGAATTGATGTATCAACTTATTCACGTCAGCTTCGGTGGACGGGCCGCTGAAGAACTTGTGTTTGGCGAAAATAGCGTGAGCGCTGGCTGTAGCCAGGACATTTACAAAGCGACTTACCTTGCCACACAAATGCTGACTCAACTGGGAATGGGCAATCACATTGGGATGTCTCAACCAGATCCAAGTTCGCCATTTTCATTGACGTCATTCAAAAATGACGACGACAAAAACAGTGAACGAATATTAGCAGATGCTTATAAGCACACCAAAGCTATCCTTCAAGAACAGTGGACGTTACTAATGGTTATCAGTGAAAAACTGCAAACCAACGACAAATTAACGATTCATGATTTTGCAGAATTGGTTAAAAAACATTACAAAGGTTCAAAGGCTGAAATTGAAAAAATCGTTTCCCGCAAAGAGCCGCGTGCGCTGGATTCTGTTATAGTCTCGCCGGCTGCGAAGCGAACTGCGTAACAGTAAAAATCTTGGTCGAAAGTCTTTGGATTTCGGTCTGTGTTCGGCCCTAGACCACCGGGAATTTAAAGACGCTTATTGAAAACAAATATATTAACTTTTCAAAACTTTTTCTTATAAACAACGAAATAAACGCCATTATAAAATATAGATTCAAAATTACTTGATCCATCGTAATTACTTATCGCTGGTAAAGCAACAATGACAAATTCTTGATTAGGATCATTTGTAAAAAAAAGCTGTTTTTCTAAAATGGTAACATTAGAAATAATTGTAGATGTGAATTTTGAATAACCATGATCTAAAAGAACCTGATCCATCATTTTTTCAAAACTCAGTGAGCAGAGCTTTTGATTTAATTCAGAATTTGAAATACTATCTTTACACTCTTGCAGAATTTCTAAACTATCACTCAGAAACTCTGAATTTAAACTTATTTTAGAAGCTTTTTTGGGCGTCTCAATGCCTTCACTTTTAAAAACAACTACTGCAAAAGATTTTTCATGAGCTAACAATTGATTAAAAACTTTGGTTAAATATTTTTTAGTATGATCTCTAACTCCAATAACTTCTTTAATTTTATTATCATTTAGTTCTTTTAAAAAGACATCCATTGTCTGTGGTTCTTTTTGTAAGTCAAATTTACTATCCGCATAGCAAATTTGACTTAAAGAATTAAGTAAAATGATAACACCTATTTTAAAAGAACCCATAAGAAAAATATAACACAAATTTAAAAAACTACTTTATTGGATTTAGCACTTGGAATTTTTTTCCTACTTTGCTTCTAATTAAATGAACATTCACTTAAACATAAATTTATAGTTTTTCCTGTTTTAAAATTTTTGTGTTTAAAATAATGACATTCAAGAAAAATATATAAACTTCCAAAAAAGCACCAATTATGACCAATACCTTTCTTATTGTTTCATTATGTAAATGAACTCATTAAAAGTTACCGATCAACGGGTTTTAAAAAAAATAATAAGTTAGGCTTTTAAAATGAAACAAGTTGTTGATACAGATTTAAGTAAAAAAGAAACAATTTTTTTTGAAGAAGTAAATTGCGATTTTTGCGGCAAAGCTCCTCATAGGAAAATCTTTTCTTTAAAAGATAATTTAACAAACTATAAAGAAAATCTAAATTTAGTTGAATGTTTAAATTGCTCTCTGGTTTATATTAATCCTAGACCAACTGAACAATCCCTTTCCTTATTTTATCCAAATAATTTTCTTTCATATCAATTTGTTAAAACTGAAA
>CAZCHT010000156.1:0-11073 GCA_964498705.1 uncultured Bdellovibrio sp.
CGAAAGGGTTCAAAAGACGCCGCGGCTCAGGTTTTAAAGGCTATGGTTGATGCACATAGCCAGTTCGACGAGGTTTGGCTTGAAGTTCATGAGGAGAACCGGGCAGCGATTCGGTTTTACGAACGTCATGGGTTTGTGAAGGTGTCTCGACGAAGTAATTATTACCCCGATGGTAAAGCTGCCCTTAATTATAACCTCAGACTTAAACCCTAGGTGATAAATGCTCAATATCACTGCGAATTAAACGATGACTGATCGGAACAGATTTCGTTTCCACAAACTTTGAATTTTTTAAGCGTGAACGATGGCTATAAATTGGTCTTGGGAAACCGGCCTGTATAAAGATAAATGCTTGATTCTATAATATTTTTTTGTTAGTTCTAACCCTGAGTGGGCAAAAACCCACTTTTTTTGTTTTTGGGGACATCTTGAATGAATGATAATAACATAAGTGACGGGTCTGATAGTAGACCAAGTTGGCTCGAGCGTGTAGAATCCATCGCTAGCCAAATCGCAGAACGAGAAGGATGTCGACTTTACGATATTGAATTCTCCTCACGAGTGTTAAGAGTCTACATCGACAAAGAACCCAACGTTGGTATCAAAGACTGCGAAAATGTATCTCGCGGAATCAGCGAAGTGCTGGATGCCGACAATATCGTTCCTGGCGAACACTACCAACTGGAAGTGTCGACTCCCGGTTTAGAGCGAGTTTTGAAAAAGCCTTGGCATTTTCAAACAGCGATCGGGAAAAAAGTAAAATTCCGAACTCAAAAATCTTTTGAGTCCCTGGGTATTACTGTGAATCAGCTTAAAAATTCAAAATCTCTTGAGGCTGATCTGATCAAGGTCGAAGGTACTGATTTGTATTTTGATTTCGGCGGCCAGCAAATCAAAATTCCAGTCGGCGCCATTGAAAAAGCAAGAGTGTTATTTGAATTTGAAAAAGAAGTTAAAAAGAATAAAAAGCAATAAGCAAAGTATCACCTCGGGTGATGCTTTACAGACAAAAGAAGGTTCGTTATGGCAGAAAATATTTTAGATCTATCGAAAGTAATCGAAGCAGTAGGTAAAGATAAAGGTATTGATAAGCAGATTATTATTGATGCTGTCAAAGACGCTATCTTGACTGCCGCTCGAAAAAAATACGGTACATACAGAGAAATCGAAGCGTCATACAACGAAGCGACTGGTGAAGTAGAACTATTTGAATTCAAAGAAGTTGTTGAGCGCGCTAAATTTATCGATGATGAAGTTGAAATCCCATTAGACGAAGCTCGTAAACTAGATCCACAAGCTCAATTAAACGATTCTATCGGTATTAAAATGGATTCAAGTGATCTTGGTCGTATTGCCGCTCAAGCAGCCAAGCAAATCATCCTGCAAAAAGTTCGTGATGCTGAACGCGACATTATTTTTAATGAATTCGAACAGCGTAAAGGTGAAATTGCATCAGGTATCGCTCGCCGTGTAGAAAAAGGCGCGATTGTTATCGATTTAGGCCGCACAGAAGCCCACATTCCTTTGCGTGAACAAATCCCAGGCGAGCAATATAAACCAGGCGATCGCCTGCAAGGCTTCCTGATGGAAGTTCGTCAAACAACACGTGGTCCTCAAATCATCATGTCGCGTGCGTCTGAAGAGTACTTAATTAAATTATTTGAAATGGAAGTTCCTGAAATCTACGACGGTATCGTTGAAGTTTTATCGGCGGCTCGTGAACCAGGTGTTCGTGCTAAAATCGCCGTTAAATCAAACGATCCAGCTGTTGATCCAGTGGGCGCGTGCGTAGGTATGAAGGGTTCTCGTGTACAAAATATCGTTCAAGAATTACGTGGCGAGAAAATCGATATCGTTCCTTGGTCTGAAGACATCACACGTTTCGTGTGCAATGCTTTGGCGCCTGCAGAAATTTCACGTGTATTCCTTGATGAATCCAACAAAGAAATCGAAATCGTCGTTCCTGATAACCAATTAAGTTTGGCGATCGGTAAACGCGGTGTGAACGTACGTTTAGCAGCTAAATTAACGGGCTGGAAAATCGATATCGTATCTGAAACAATTGCTTCATCTAGAACAGCTGAAGCGATCTTCAACTTGATGTTGTTACCAGGTATGACGCAAACTATGGCGCAAAACATTTTCCAATCTGGCTTTGGTTCATTCCAAATCTTGTCACAAGCTCCTGTGGAAGAAGTGATGAGCATCCCTGGTTACGATGATCCGGATAAATCGGCTAAGTTAATCCAGAGCGCTAAAGATCTAATTGAAAAATATAAGGCTGAAGGAACTCCAGTTCCAACTTCACCTCAGGTTGCGAAAGCAGCGGTTAATAACTCGTCAGCTAAGGAACAAGCTGACCAACGCTTAAAAGAAGAGCTTTCGAAGCTTCAAAGCGAAGAGTAAGAATAACCAGTAAAGGATAATTATCTGTGACGAACCCTAAGGTTTTTGAATTCGCAAAAGAAGTTGGAATGACTCCGTTAGCACTTATGGACAAGATTCGTGAGTGGCAGATTCCTGTGAAGAGTCATATGGCAGAGCTTGAGCCAGAAGTTCTTGAGCAAATAAAGAACAAATTAAAAGGTGGCGGTGATTCTGAAGCTGAAAAGCCAAAGAAGACAGCGACACGTAAGGTAGCTAAAAAAGCGACCCCAGCTAAGGAAGACGATGCCGCTATTGCCAAGGCATCCAATTCTCAAGTTGTTCGTAGAAAGTCTAAAGATACTGATGAAGAAGTTATGCCGCCGTCTAAACCAGGCGCCGCACGAATCATTAAAAAAGTGGTTCAGGCTGAAGTTCCAGTAGTTGAAGCTAAGGTCGAAGAGCCTAAAGTAAAACCTATATTTCCAGAAGTTGTGACAAAATCACGTGCGGTGGAAATTGAAGAACCTGTTGTATCCGTTGAACCAGAAAAAACATTAGCTCCTCAAGTAGAAGTTAAATCGACGCCGACTCCAGAAGTAAAAGCGCCGGTGGCTCCTGTTGCCGTTCCTCAAACAGCTGCAGTCGCTAGAAAGAAAGAAGTGTCCGTGGGATCAAGTGGTGTTTCATCAACTCCTCAGCCTCGTCGTAATATTATTGGTCGTATGGATTTATCTCGCGTACAAGCGCCTCCTCGTGAAGGTGGACAGCGTACCGGTGGATACAATAACAGCGGTGGCGGCTCCGGTGCTGGTACAAATTCAGGCCCACGTCCTCCACGTCCAGGCGGAATTCAAAATCGTACGTTGCGCGCGGGCTTCTCAGCAGCTCCAGCGGTATTACCTCCAACGGAAGTGTACGACGATACGAACAAGGGTAAGAAAAATTTCGATAAAAAAACTAAGCGTATTGAAGGTGGGCCAGCAGGCGCTAACACAACTACTAACGCTAAGGAAAAAGAAGCCGAAGAGGTCCAAAATAATTTCAATCCGGTTGAATTCAGAAAACGTGAAATGGTTTTCCAACCTAAAAAGAAAAAAGGCACTCTTGATCGCGATGCGATGAAAACTCAGCTAACAACGGCTAAAGCGTCAAAACGTATCCTTAAAGTATACGGTGCAATGAAAGTTGCGGATGCCTGCATGGAAATGGGGATCAAAGCCCCTCAATTAATCAAAGTTCTGATGAAAAATGGCGTTCAAGCTAATATGAATTCTGAATTAGATTTCGATACAATAGCATTGATCGTTCCTGAATTTGGTTGGGAAGCACAAAACGTAAAACGTACAGCCGACGATGTGTTAGGCGAGTACGCGTTTGGTGATTTGGATGCAGAAAAGATTATTCGTCCTCCGGTAGTTACGATCATGGGTCACGTCGATCATGGTAAAACATCATTACTGGATGTAATTAGAAAAGCGAATGTTGCACAAGGTGAGGCGGGTGGTATCACTCAGCACATCGGTGCCTACAACGTAACATTAGAAGATGGTAAGAGCGTTACCTTTCTAGATACTCCAGGCCATGAAGCGTTCACAGCTATGCGTGCGCGCGGAGCCAATGCTACAGATATCGCGGTTATTGTGGTTGCAGCGGATGACGGTTTGATGCCGCAAACGGCAGAAGCCATTAACCATGCGAAATCAGCAGGCGTTCCTATCATCGTTGCCATCAACAAAATGGACAAGCCTGGTGCGAATCCAGAACGTATTAAACAACAATTAACTGAATTTGAATTGGTCCCAGAAGAGTGGGGCGGTACAACTATTTTCGTTCCGGTATCTGCATTGAAAAAAGAAGGTATCAAAGAGCTTCTTGAACAAATCAGTCTCGTAGCCGAAATCGGTGATTTGAAAGCGAATCCTAAGCGTTCAGCAACAGGTATCGTCATCGAATCTAAAGTAGAAAAAGGCAAAGGTTCTGTTGCTACCTTGTTAGTAAAAGACGGAACAATCCGAGTCGGCGACCATATCGTAGCGGGTGTTGTTCGTGGCCGTGTTAAGGGCTTAACGAATGATCGCGGCGAACGTGTTCAGTCGGTCGGTCCTGGTTTACCAGTAGAAGTTCTTGGTCTTGATGACACATCGGCAGCGGGCGACCGTTTCGACGTTCTACAATCCGAAGAACAAGTTGAAAAAGTATCAGCTATTCGTCGAGAACAAGCGTACAATCTGAAAAACGTAGCTAAAGGTAAACTATCACTTGAAGACATCTTCTCTAAAGTTAACAGAGGCGATGTAAAAGAACTTTCAATTATCCTTAAAACTGACGTTCATGGATCATTGGAAGCCGTTCAGGGTATGTTAGCCAAATTAGTGTCTAAAGAAGTTAAAACACGCGTATTGCATTCTGCGGTTGGTGGCATCACTGAATCGGATGTGTTACTTGCGCAAACATCTAAAGGTATCATCATTGGTTTCAACGTACGTCCTGATGTGGGCGCACAAAACAAAGCCAAGCAACTTGGTATCGAAATCCGTACGTACACAATTGTTTACGAATTGATCGACGATATTAAGAAAGCCATGTCGGGTCTATTGACTCCGGATATCGTGGAAAAAGTTATGGGCCGTGCAGAAGTGCGTAACACGTTCTCTGTTCCAAAAATTGGAACAATTGCGGGTACATTTGTTATCGATGGAAAAATCCAGAGATCAAATTCTGTTCGTTTACTTCGCGCAGGAAAAATTCTATTCGAAGGAAAAATTGCTTCATTGAAACGCTTTAAAGATGACGCTAAGGAAGTGGCTGAAGGTTTCGAGTGCGGTATAGGCATCGAAAACTACAACGACTTAAAAGTGGGCGATCAAATCGAAGCGTTCATTAAAGAAGAAGTTCGTAAAGAACTGACTCTTGAATCGAATCCGTAGTAGATGAAAAAAACTGACGATAATCGAAGAATACAAAAAGTAGAAAGAGAAATCCAAGCTGTTGTGGGCATGTACCTCATCAGCGGATTTTCTGAACCCGTAGATGTGTTCATCACTTTAAGTCGTACGGTGATTTCGGCAGATCTAAAATTTGCAAAATTATATTTCACTGTTCTGCCTAAAGGTGGAACGGGTGCTGACCATGTCGATGAAGACGAGGCAGAGAAAACTGAAAAATTATTGAACGAACATGCCTATGAATTTCAAGGGCAAATAGCTAAAGAGTTAAAGCTTCGATACACACCTAAGGTGACTTTCTTTCACGATAGATCTATTGAAAAAGTAATCAAAGTCGATCAAATCCTTAGTCAGCTAGCGGGTCAGAACAAATCTGACGATGAATAATCAGCCTCAAAATACGAATCTAAAGTTTAACAAACTAAATGGTATCTTTTTGATCAATAAAGAAACTGGGGTTACATCTCACGATGTTGTCTTTAGTTTACGTAAGATTATTAAAGACAAGCAAGTTGGGCATATCGGAACACTCGACCCTTTGGCCGATGGTTTATTGGTTTGCCTAGTTGGCGAGTCGGTAAAATTATCAGATTACCTGATGGGCTCAAGTAAACGGTATCGGCTGACCTTTAAGTTGGGTCTAGAGACAGACACTTGGGATATCACGGGTAAAGTTCTTCACACGTTTGAAAAAACAGTCAGTGAAGAGATTTTAAGAGCTGCGATTCTCGATTTTACGGGCGAACAATTGTTGCCAATTCCGATGTACTCAGCAAAAAAAGTGAATGGTCAAAAGCTGTACGATATTGCTCGTGGTGATGAAACGCTTGAAAACTTTGAAGGCCCGCCTAAAGAAATGAAATTTTGGGATTTGAAAGTCATCAGTATCATTGGGCAGACGGCCACTGTTGAATTTTGGTGCTCAAAGGGTTCATTCGTTCGTTCTTGGATATACTGTTTGGGAAAAAAAATGGGTACAGGAGCCGTGATGACAGAATTACGGCGTTTGGATATCGGCCACTACTCACTAGAAAACGCACTGACGTTAGTTCAATTGCGAAAAGAAATGCCAGCAGTGGACAAGTCTATAAACAAGCCGTATTTTTTAACGCCATGGCAAGCGCTACAAGGCTACGAAATTCTTCAGCTCGATGCTAATGAGGCCGGTAAGCTACAAAGCGGACTTGTTTCGTACGCATTGTTAGACAAAATTTCTAAATTAAATTATCAGGGTGATTTATTCTGTTTTCAAGACACACAGTTGGTCGGAATTTTAAATCTGGCAGAGAAGGTCACTGTTCGCCGGGTTTTCGTTAATTCTTAGGCAAGTAGTGCCCGGTTTTTTTTCTCAAGGCGAACCCAATGTGAAGATGGATTCGCCCATTTCGTTTTTATAAAAAATAATTATAAAGAACCAGGAACGCAGGTGGCGATGCCAACGGATTCAAGTTGCTTGCTGCCTTTTTTTACTTTCAAAACGCGCGCTTGGCGAGTCACCGATTTATCTGGCGTGTACATAGCGCTTTCTAGGGCACTGGTGGCTTCAAAAGAAATAAGAACGCGTACGTCAGAGAATCTATAGGTGCTAACCTTAGAATCTTGATGATCAACAACGCCATTGAAAGTTAGTTCGCTACCGCTTTTTAAAGTGTATTTGTCATAACCACACTCAGGGCGATTAGTTAGCATGACTGTATCTCCGCTAGGAAGAGTGCACTTTGCAATATCAGTTGTTGATGATGAACAGCTCGCTTGAGAAACTGAGTGAAAGGCGCTGATAGCCAGAATAGAAATGATAAGTTTTTTCATGGGATTCCTTTTAAAGTTTTGTTTTGCTGACGTATTCTTAGTCGAATTTCAGAATATTTCTCGTGTCGAAATGCAGACAGATAAAGTTTTCCTGTCGAAGTTCTGTACAAAACCCGTAATAATCAAACTGTTGTCTTTGATAGGCCTAAATTGTCATTTGCTCTATGGATGTAGTTGAAGTTAGGCATTTTTCTTTGAACTTTTCCGACAAAACCTTGTCGTTCTAGTGGTTCGAGTTGTTGAGAAACAATAATATTTTCTATGTTATTTAACCTGGACCACTTAATGTTTTTGCGTCAGAGGCCGAGTAATCTAGCGTGAAAAGAAAATTAAGTATTATTTTTATAAATTTTGGAATGTTGATTTTGATGATCGCATTCAACAATTGTGGTCAGCCCGGTGAAATCCGATTTGATCAGTTAGCTTCGTCGGGACAAACGCCGGACGACAATTCAAATAATAACGATGACCAGGGTACAGGTGGAACAGATCCCGTGGCTGGAAATCCTCCCGGCGCACCTCCGACTAATACTCAACCTCAATATATAAAAGTAGAAAAGACGATCACGTTAGCTGAGGTTTTAAATGCAGATGTTTTATTTGTCGTAGATAATTCGGTGTCGATGGAAGATGAACAGAGCAATATGTCCGCGCGTTTTCCGTTATTCATTACTAATTTGAAGCAAATCAATTGGCGAGTAGGTGTGATTACGACAGACGTGGATCATCCTGATTATTCATATAGCGATGGTCAGTTGCAAGAAGTCACCAATGGTAAATACTATCTAGATTCACAAACAACGGATGCCGAAAATCTGTTTTCACGCGTTATTCATAGAACAGAATCGGGCTCTCCTTACGAACAAGGTATATATGCGACCTATCGATTCCTAGAGCGTCAGAAAGCTAGCAAGGCCCCGTTCATGCGCAGCGATGCTTCGCTTAACGTGGTGTTTTTAACGGACGCCGACGAGACCCCCTATGAGGGCACCAACGGTCTACCTTTTGTTCAAAAGCGTAATAAACCAGACGAGTTAGTTAAATACCTTAAAGCCAACTGGCCGATGAAAAAGTTTCAATTTCACTCGATCGTGGTCGGCGAGGGTGATTCGGACTGTTTAGCTCAAAGCGAGAATGAGAGTTATGGTATCACCTACGAAACATTGTCAAAATCTACCGATGGCGTTCGCGGTAGCGTTTGTGCTAAAGATTATGGCAGTCAGCTGTTGTTTTTAGGTGAAAAGATCAAAGAGCTTGTAAAGTCCTTAACCCTAGATTGTGCACCGGTGTACGATTCGGTCGCCAAAAAGTATAAATTCGATATAAAGTACGATGGAGTCGAGACAATCGAAGTTGATCGTATAGAAGGCAAAGTTGTTTATTTCAAAGGCGGTCTTCCTGCGGGCGCCATTAAACTCGAGTATTTCTGTCCCTCTGGAATGCTTTCTAATTGACCTAACAAATGAATCAGTTTATCCCTTTATCTGCTAAAGATCCGTCAGCCATGACGCTCATTTGGCATTTTAACCGTATATTCGTATACATACAAAGGGAGACTTTAATGGCAGTCCATAAACAAGTAAAAGCGCAAATTTTAAAAGCGTTCAAAAGAAATGAATCAGACACGGGTTCAAGCGAAATCCAAATCGCATTATTAACAGAAAAAATCAGTCACTTATCTCAACACTTTTTGACTCACAAAAAAGATAATCATTCAAGAATGGGTCTTATCACTGCAGTTAATCGTCGTCGTAAATTACTTGATTACTTAAAAAGAACTGATGCTAAGAAATACAACCAAATGTTGGTTGATCTAGAAATCAGAAAATAATTTTCGTTTACAGCGCTAATACCTTTAGAAAAAAGGTATTAAGCTAAATTAATCCAAAACAAAATAATTAGACTCTAAACAAAATTAGAGTCTAAACAAATAGACTCTATACAAAGTTAGAGTCTAAACAATTAGACTCTAATGTTAAAAAGAAAAAAACTTAGAGTCAGCAAAACTCAAAAAGGAGCTTTGATGAAAACGACCGTAACTACTTCCGTTGGTGGCAAACAAATCACTATTGAAACAGGAAGAATGGCCAAGCAGGCAGATGGATCGACACTTGTTACATGCGGAAACAATATCGTATTAGTAACAGCGGTATCTAAAAGAGAACCGGCAACTGTAGATTTCTTTCCTCTAACAGTTGAATACCAAGAAAAATTCTACGCCACTGGAAAAATCCCTGGTGGATATTTCAAACGTGAAAGCAAACCAAGCACTGAACAAGTTTTAATTGCTCGTTTGATCGATAGACCTCTAAGACCTTCATTTCCTGAAGGCTACCGCAACGAAACTCAAGTTGTGGCCACAGTTCTCAGCGCAGATGGTTCATTCCCAATCGAAATTCTAGCCTCATTAGGTGCTTCATCAGCACTTCACATCTCTGACATCCCATTCGGAGGCCCAACTGCGGCGATCCAAGTAGGACGTGTTGACGGACACTTCATTGCGAATCCAACTCCGCAACAAATGGAAAAATCAGATCTTGATGTGATTGTTGCTGGAACTCGCAATGGTATCTTGATGGTGGAAGGCGAAACTAAATTTGTAAATGAAGCGGCTGTTTTAGGCGCTCTTAAATTTGCTCACGAAGCTTTGCAACCTCTATTGAACGCTCAAGATGAACTACGTGAAAAAACGGGTTCAAAAGCAAAACGCAAATTCGAACCAAAAAGAATCGACGAAGCATTCCGTGCTCAAGTTGAATCTTTCTTAACTCCAGAAATCCAAAAGGCGTTCCAAGTTAAAGAAAAAATGGAACGTTATGCAGCCGTTGATGAAGCTTATGATAAAGCTCACACAGCGTATGTCGAAGCGATCACTGAAAAGGATCTAAAAGCAGAACGCGCTAAAGATTTAAATACAATCGTTGAAGACGTGAAATACAAAGTATCTCGCGCTCTTATCCTAGATAACAAAATTCGTTTAGATGGTCGTGGTACTCAAATCGTACGCCCTATTTCTAACGAAGTTGGTTTCTTACCTCGCGTCCATGGTTCTGGTCTATTTACTCGCGGTGAAACGCAAGTTCTTGGTACGGTAACTCTAGGTACTGGAGATGATGAACAATCAGTGGATGCTCTTCATGGAACTATCAAACGTAAATTCATGTTACATTACAATTTCCCTCCCTATTCAGTCGGTGAAGTTGGTCGTTTCGGCGGTCAAGGTCGTCGTGAAATCGGTCACGGGAATTTAGCGGAACGTGCATTGAAACCAGTTATCCCTGACCAAGCGGTATTCCCATACACTATTCGAATCGTGAGTGAAGTTTTGGAAAGTAATGGTTCATCTTCAATGGGTACAGTGTGTTCGGGTACGCTAGCTCTTCTTGATGCTGGTGTTCAAATCAAAGGCAACGTTGCGGGTATCGCAATGGGCTTGATTAAAGAAGGCAACAAATACGCCGTACTCAGCGATATCTTAGGTGATGAAGATCATTTAGGTGATATGGACTTTAAAGTAGCTGGTACTTCAACAGGTATCACAGCTCTTCAAATGGATATCAAAATTGACTCTGTATCTTTCGAAGTTATGGAGCAAGCTCTTGAACAAGCACGTCTTGGTCGCCTGCATATCTTAACAGAGATGGAAAAAGTCATCAAAGCGCCTCGTGGTCAGATTTCTGATTTCGCTCCAAGAATTGAAACTCTTAAAATTAAACCAGACAAAATTCGCGAAGTTATCGGAGCGGGTGGTAAAGTTATCCGTGGTATCACGGAAGCCACTGGCGTTAAGATCGAAATCGAAGATGATGGAACAATCCACGTAGCATCAAGTGATCCTGAAGCGACTAAAAAAGCGATCCAAATGATCAACGATATTTGTGCGGAAGCCGAAGTTGGCAAAACGTACAAAGGTCGCGTAGTTAAAATCGCTGAATTCGGTGCCTTCGTAGAA
>CAZCHT010000157.1:0-10960 GCA_964498705.1 uncultured Bdellovibrio sp.
ATGATCATCTTCCAGGTATTCGGCAAATACACTGCTAATTTCATCTGATAGAGCCCAATTATCGACTCGGCTTAACCATTTCAAAATCATAGCTCGGTTTTTCTTACGGACGTCAAATGGCAAAGATTTTAAATAATACAAACAGATGGAGAGAGCCTCATGGTTCTGCGAGTTCATCCAAATGTAATTGAAGATGTCTAAATGTCTCTTATTAAACTCTTTCAATTTTGGATTATAGAAACTAAAGCCACGCTTGAAGGCATCTCGCACATCAGGAACCTTAAGATCCAAAAATGTTAACCCTGACCGTCCTCCACCCACATAATTTTCAGCTTTCCAAATAGATGGTTTGGTTACGGGTTTAATAGATTTTAATATCTGTTCGACTTCCTGTTGGTACTTTTTCATATATTTCTAAATTTACTTCAAGACCATAGAACTTTGCTACTCAAAAAAGAACCATTATGTAACGCAGGAATTAAGTAGTTGCTTCTGCTATTCAGGAATTGAAGGATATAGATATGGATACATTTTTTCAAACGCCGCCAGAAATAGAAAATACCTACCTAAACGATCCTCTTCTAAAAAGTCTTATTAAGTCTCATTTTTCGGGACACAAAGATTTGACCAAAATCGAAACTCAATTCGCTTTATGGGGAGATCTGGCTGCTACAGAATGGTTACAACTAGCTCATCTAGCTAGCCAGCAACCTCCGATTTTAATTTCTTACGATCCTTGGGGCAATCGCATTGACCACATACAAACTTCGTCAGAGTGGAAACAACTGGAAGCCATCGCGGCTAAAGAAGGCGTAGTGGCCCGTGCGTACGCACGGGAATACGGAGAAAAAAGTCGCATCGAGCAAATGTCATTGCTTTATTTATATCATTCATCCAGCGCCGTTTTTTCATGTCCGTTAGCCATGACCGACGGAGCCGCACGAGTTCTTGAAAAAATGGGACAAACACCCGAGCAGAAAAATGCATTCATGCACCTTACCAGTCGTGATCCAAAACTATTTTGGACATCAGGACAATGGATGACCGAAAAAACAGGTGGATCTGATGTCAGCTTGTCGCAAACAGAAGCACGCGCAACATCTGATGGTCACGCCTTGTACGGAATGAAATGGTTTACCTCGGCTACAACATCTCAAATCTCGATGGCATTGGGTCGAACTCAAAATGCAAAGTCAGACGCGAACACACGTCCAAACGAATTGAGTTTGTTCTTCGTTCCTCTTCGCAATGAAAAAGGTGCGCTGAATAATATTTTAATTCATCGATTAAAAGATAAAATGGGAACCCATGCGCTGCCAACCGCAGAGTTAACTTTGAACGGCACCCCCGCTCAAATGATCGGCCCGGAAGGTCAAGGCGTTAAAACCATCGCCACGATTTTAAATATCACTCGTTTATACAATAGCATCTGTTCGATTTCGCAAGCACGACGTGCACTCGATTATTTACAAAGCTATTCAAAAGTTCGCATTGCTTTTGGACGAGTGATTTCTGAACAACCGTTGCATAAAAAACTACTCACAGATTTGGAAAATCAATTCACGCGTTTGTTTAATCTGACGTTTTATGCTGTTAGTTTGCTGGGTAAAGAAGAAGCCGGCACAATCAGCGACGTCGAGAAAAAAACGCTTCGCATGATCACTCCGGTGACAAAACTCTACACCGCAAAAAAAAGCTATGAAATTATTTCTGAATGTATCGAAGGATTCGGCGGTGCCGGTTACATCGAAGACACGGGTTTACCGGCGCTTCTTCGTGATATGATGGCCATGGTCATCTGGGAAGGGACAACGAATGTTTTATCTTTGGATTTGCTACGTTCGATAAAAGATCCGGGAACGTTTGAAATTTTAAATGATAAATTTAAACAGTCTAAAAACATAGACTATCAAACGCGGTGGCAGAAATATTCTAAAGAAATTCAAGCAGATCCTATCCAAGGACAAGCCTGCGCGCGCGATCTAGCGTATTTAACGGCTGAACTGTACTCGGAATCAACCTTTTAGAAATATCAGAACGCCCAGGATGAAATAAAACGTAACGGGCCAGTAATGAACAGCATTACGGATGAAGACGCGCGTGCCAACACCCGCTTTACGCCAGATCAAGTGGCTTAAGAAAACAGATAAACCGAACGATACGAAAAAACCTAAAACACTGATAATTCCATGCAAGCTAGACTTAATTGTCATCTGTGTGAGCTTAGAAGCCATCGTCATTGTTAGCAGCAACCAAATAACCCCCGTCAACACCAGCAAAACAAATCGGCCGCCCGTGTGTCGAATACGCATCTGCGGATCAATCTCTCGCTCTAGCAATAGAGTATCTTCTAAATCAATCAGTTCACGATTTGAGAGTGAATTTAATTCTTGGTATATCAATTATGGATCCTTTTATTTATACACAGGACAGCTAAAATATCGCCGGGCTTGGTAGAACTAAAAACTTGAGGTGCTTGAATTCCAGCAAGACCCATCTGACCTGCAATTTGATTTGTCCAAACATAAAACGTCCGGTCAAACTTCGCATTCGGGCTGGCGTAAAATGTTTTATCACCATCATACAGCTGCCAATCTTTTCCAATCGCCTTACAGTACTCCGTCGCTTCCTGAAACGTAGTCTTCTTCAAGTGATAAGGGATATCGTACATCATGCGCCAATTAAGTCCTTGTGCTGGTATCGCCACGATGGGAATAGATTTGACTTGAATTTCTTGATTCACTTCTTTTTCGAAGTATTTAAAAAATCGACTAAAGTCGTCCGGATTGTTTATGGCGATGTAAACAAATGCAATTCCAAACAAGATTAAGAAAGGCATCATTGTGCGCTTGAAATCGTCCATAGCCTTTTCCCAACGCATGAAAAAGCTATCCACGATCTCGACCGCGACAAAGCCGGCAACCATGGTTACAGCCGTCACAATCAATGTTCTCACCCTCACGTTAATTGCTGAGCCGAAAAAAGCACTCGATATATAGGAAACAGGAGTCATTACAATCATAACCGCGGCGACAGTTATAAAAAACCGCATCCAGGTGTACCGGGGAAATAAAAAGTTTTCGCCTTCACTAATGCGATTGGGGCGATAGGCATCATACCCCTCACGAAGAGAGATAATTCTTTGAATTCGCTTTCTGCGTTGATAGCTTGCTGAAAAATACTCTAACATACCCAAAGTTTATTTGTCTTTGGGTATGTTTTCAATATCTGAATTGAATGAGTTTATGTTAATTTTGTGATTTCGCTTAATGTATCATCGATAAATTTGGGATCGCAACCAGCAGCACCACAACAGAAGTACAGGATATCGCGTTCTGTGTCTGTTAGAACACCGTCAGCCAATGCTACATAAACTAAATCACGCATCATTTTCATTCTTAATGGCAATGAGCAGTGTTCAAACAGAGAATTCGTCGCTAGATAAATTTGATCTTGTAATTCCTCAACAGATGCTTGAACAAATGGCATCACTTCTTCCATTAAACCTTCAGATTTACAGATCTCTTTCATTTTTAAGATCTCGTCTGGCGAAACGTCGCCATCGGAAGCAGAAATGCTTAACGCGCAAATCATAAAGAATTTATCCAGGGCCAATTGCGCCTCAGGAGTCACGTTATTTACGTCATAGATCTTCATGATACCATCAATTCGTTTTTCCATATCCCCTTCAGAAAGCTCGTGATTTGACGAACCAATCGCTTTATGAAAGTTTTCACTTTGAGAGAAATATTGCAACGCTAACAAACGAACTGGACCAAAAGGGTGCGTTGAATAGAAGTCAGCTGGCGAAATCGAAATTGAAGAATTAAAATCTCCAAAGTTTTGCATATACGCAAAAATAGAATCGTCCGCAAGTTCAGTTAGACCGTAATAAATTTTAAACACGCCGCGAGCCGCGTTCTCAAAACGTTGACCACAGATCAACCCAAAACGATCGCATGTGATTTCCGCTGCCCGTTTCCATGCAAAGATTTCAATTAGTTCTTCTGGGTTCACTTGAAACTGAGGATTATTCAATAAATGCTGCAATGGAATTGTATGATGAGCCATTAACGCGTGACCAATTTCATGGCCAAATACGTAGCATAACTCAGGCACAGCCAGTTTTTCTAGCAAAGCTGAAGTGATACAAACATAGATTTTATCTTCCGTTGGAGGTGGACAATAAGCATTCACTTCCAACGAGTTAACCATATAGACTTCAATTTCTGTTTTAATCTTTAAGGCTTCTATGCATGTAGTAACAACTTCTTTTAATTTAGGCGACAGCTTCAGATCCAACTTCAAATGATCGCGCATTAAAATTTTGCGCATATCTTTTTCAGGATAGTGTTTTTTAACGTGAGCGCGGATTTCCGCAAAACGAGCGTTGTTTTCCATTTTAGTAAACAGATCTCGTTCGTAATCGTAAACGATATCATTTAAATTCATGTCCGTATGAGGCGTTAAGTAGACATGCATTTTAAATGCTTCCACATCCGGTTTAAACTCAATTGTCTTGTGATTTTCTATCAAATCGTTGATTTTCTTTTCCATATCTTTCATCAGAGTCTGAATCTGAACGAAGTCGCCACTGGCCGTTGCTTGCTGAATCAGCGGCATCATTTCTGACTGGATCATTTGAATTTGATAAGAAAGATCATTAACAATATTAGGTACTGCGCTCATTCGCCTCTCCTTAGAATTAGGTAGATAGTATTTCGGGAAATACCCTCAAGACTAAAGAGATTTTTTTGCCTCACAATGACGCAAAGGCAGTTATCAAATTGAGAATGACGCTGGACCTTACCGACTTTGCTTAGTGTAAAAACTTAAACACAAGTTCGCAGCTGGGCTGAGCGCCGTGGCATTAGCGAATTTCGGAGTAACCAATTGCTTCCATCCAAGTTTAACAATGTCCTTAATCGAAATTTCCTTCAAACCCAGTACTTTGATCAATTGAATAGGATGCTTCAAAGCTACCTTCACGGACATTGCTAAAAGCGAATTCTTTGGGTCTACTTGAATTAACTGATCACCCAAAGTTATAGAGCCGCGCAAATAATTGAGAACATTTTCGTTAAGTTCCAAACCCACTTCCTGGAAAAATTTAATCATATCAGGCACAGCTAGGCCCGTTCCCGGCTCTAAAGATTTAAATTTTGCATCTAACTTAACAGCAAGCTCTGGCATCGTGATTGTATTTTCTTTTAAATTAGATAGGCGCCACGCAATCTGACTCAGCATTTTGCCGTTAGCCATCTTCACAGCGACTCCCAACCCCATCAAGTTAATGCGGTCATGTTTCGTCAGCTGACCAAACATACCAAAATCAATAAATGACTTCAAATAGCGGTCGTTTCCTTTTTGATCCTCACGCAACAGCGCCATAGAATTACCTTGATGTAAATCGGCATGGAAATAACCAGAACCAAACATGGCTTCCTCTAACCAAACCTCAACGACGCGATTAACTAGTTTACGTTGAACAGGAACTGAATATTTAGAGATTTTTTTACCCGGCGCTTTAGTGGAGTACATAAAAAGCTGCTCGGGATCTAGCGACAATTCAACAACCGGAACATCAATATCAGAACGACCATAGACAATTCTACCGATTTTCTGATTCCCAACAGATTCTTTTAAAATCAAATCCTGTTTAATCATCGAATACGAGTTATCGGCAATACTAGTCAGCTTCGGGTAGTTTTTGCCAACAATATCTGGATGGTGATCGATCGAAACACAGGCTTTTTGAATAACGTCGGCTTCTTCAAGGGCTTTTTCTTTCATGTTAGGTTTAATAAAGCGAAAAACATATTCTGTGATATCACCGTTAGGCAACTGCACTTTCGCTAAGTGAACTTGCGCAATTGTACCTACACCTAAAGGTTCACGATTGAATTCCAAAATTTTAAACGGAAATTTCGCACGGGCAATCAATTGTTCGACTTGCCAGAACGGAACCGGGCGAACGTTAGACTCAAATGTTTGAAACAATTCTTGCCACTTAGGCGCTAGAGCCGAATTACGACCTAACGTCTGTACCATTTTTTGTAGTTGAGGACCCGCGTTTGAAAACAAAGACAAAACCAAACCATCTTGTGTGAATGGAAATGCTCCCTCAAACATACCCGCAAGGATATTAAGTTTTGTCTTAGGATTCACATTCTCTAGATATTCCGACATCAAGATAGGGAATGCGACTTTTAAAAACCCGTCACCTTCACCCGCAAACATTTCTTTAAATGAGTTCTGCAGGCGCTTATCTATATTACTAAACCCGTCGGTCATTTTCAGCATGTCCGTTTTAAATTTCTCTTGCTGTTCGGCCGATTGCGCAGACAACTGCATGAATGTTCCCATTCCTGCCATACCGACCATACTCATAAATTTCACTTGAGCGGATTTGTTTTTACTCCACTTCTGCTTGTCAGCGTCGTTTGTAAATGACGGCTCAATTAAGGTGATGCCTTTTTCTTGAATACGCTGAATATCAGTCGCCAGATCTCCCGATGCTGGCCACGATTCTTTTTCTGCATCAACGAACTCTTGAAAAGAAGCGAATTCTTTTTTAACTGTAGTTACTTTACTTTGCACCGACGCGTACATTTGCTTGATATGATCGATGTCGACAGTTTGTTTTTCAGAAACAGACGCCATCGCTATTTTTAGATTCAGTTGATCAGCGCCATACATCGTAAATTCTTCGGATTGACGAGCTAAACTGATAAACTCGACGGTTTTCTTTTCGACCTCGTTGCCCTCATCGGCAAACGACGACCATTGCAATCCTACCAATACAGCCACTACGGTAAATAACATACGTTTCATCATGCCTCGATTCCTATGCAAAATCAGTGCATGGTCATAACCCACAAGACCATTAAAAAACCCCATTTAATCGCCTCCTTAGGCTAAAGAGCTGAAGTTATCCAAGCAAACTCCCCAAAAATGGAAACGACGACCAATTTTTCGACAGCATACCCCTCCCCAGCCCCAGAGCCTAAAGAGTTGCTTGAAGACGTATATACCGGTAGAACAAAAGGATGCAGATACCCGTTAAAAAAGCAGTTTTAGTAGGGATTCAGTTACCCAAAGTCTCTAGTTTCGAACTTCAAGCCTCTTTGGATGAGCTCACTCGACTGGTAACGACCCTAGGTTATTCCGTCATTGGCCAGGTGACACAGAAACGCACGTCCGATCGCTCCGCTTCCATATTAGGTGATGGAAAATTAAAAGAACTGGCTCAGTGGACAAATGGCAGCGGAAAAATTGCTGCGGTTGTTGAGCGAAAACTCAGCAAAGCCGCAGAGAAATGGAAACAAAATAAAGAATCTGATATTGAATCAGATGAAGATGCCGCCGATGATGAGTTTCCAGAACTTGGCGACTCAAACATTGACGATTCTAATCGTCGTTTGCAATTAGAAACAGGCGAAACCGAAGACGACTCATCGTCATCACCCACGATCCCTGTGGACATGATTGGCGCTGCCGATATCGTAATCGTCGATACAGATTTATCACCCTCACAAATAAGAAACTTAGAGAGCGCAACCGGGGTTACAGTACTTGACCGCACCGGCGTTATTATTGAAATCTTCAGCCGGCATGCGCGAACGCGGGCCGCCCGACTACAAGTCGAGATCGCACGTTTAACTTATGTGGCTCCCAGATTGCGTGAAACTGGCGGTGGTGAAGATCGTGGTGGCGGCGGCGTTGGCGGCAAAGGTGCCGGCGAAAGCGCACTCGAATTAGATAAACGAAAAATTCGTGACCGAATTAAAGAACTAAAAATTGAACTCGCCTCTATCGGCAACGAACATGAAGTTCGTCGGGCTCGTCGCCAGCAAGAAATTTCTGTAGCGTTAGTTGGCTACACCAATGCAGGAAAATCGTCATTGATGCGCGCGATGACCGGCAGTGAAGTTCTTGTCGCTGATAAATTATTCGCGACTCTAGATACAACAATTCGTCCCCTGCATCCGGAAACTCGGCCAAAAGTTTTGCTCTCTGACACAGTCGGTTTTATTAAAAAACTACCGCATGATCTAGTGGCCTCGTTCAAATCCACTTTGGATGAAGCTCTGAATGCCTCCCTTTTGTTATTTGTGGTTGATTGCTCGGATCCTTCATTTCGCTCGCAGCTTGAGGTCACTCAATCCGTTCTGGGCGAAGTCGGTGCAAACGAAACACCCCGCCTATTAATTCTAAATAAACGCGATCGTCTAACACCGGAACAAGAACTATCACTTAAGACTGAATACCCGGATGCCGTCATGCTTTCGACGCGCAACAAAGACGACTTAAAATCTCTGCGCGAACAAATCATGAGCTACTTTGAAACCGATATGCAGGACGAAGATATATTTGTTCCCTATACTGCCAAGGGCATCATTGGCGAGATCCGTGGAAAAATGAAAGTTCTTTCTGAAAGCTATGATGAAAAAGGCGTGAATTTAAAAGTGCGCAGTCACGCTGAATCGATTGCTAGTATTAAAAAGAAAATCACGACCACAAGATCATGACTTTAGATCGCAAACGAAAAACAAAGGATCCGTGCTTAGATTGCGGTCTACATAAAGACCTCTGCCTTTGTCATTTAATCCCCAGCTTAGATTTAAAAACTAAATTAGTTTTAGTAATCCATCATCGCGAGCTTAAACGTACAAGCAACACAGGCCGCTTGGCTTTGAAAAGTTTAAAGAACAGCGAAATGCGCGTTCGCGGACTAAAAGATACTGGCCCTTTAGATTTATCTGATCTATTGACGCCGAACTATCGAACTCTATTATTCTTTCCGTCAGATGAGGCTCGCGAACTCACGCCGGCCCTTGTGAGCGAAAGCTCGCTACCCATTCAACTGATAGTCCCTGATGGCAATTGGCGCCAAGCCAGCAAGGTGGCGATCCGTCACCCTGAACTAAATAACTTAGAGCGAGTCATGATCAGCACGCCTAACACATCCACACAGCACCTGCGGGCCGAGCATTTTGAGGAAGGCATGTCGACCCTGCAAGCCATAGCCTTGGCTTTCGCCGCTACCGAAGGCAATGAAGTTGGCAATCAATTATTGAAACTGTACCAAGAAAAACTGAGCCGCACTTTAAAAGCTCGCGGCCAAACTTAGTAAGTGCACAAAAACAACGCGACATAAAGAGGTGTACAGGACGGCCGCCCTATTGCTATAGTTTTTTCCATGCAAACGGAACTAGACAGCGTACTTAAAGAGAATTTTAATTTGGCCACGTTCCGCCCCGGACAAAAAGAAATCATCTCATCTATAATTAATAAAAAAGATGTCCTAGCTGTTCTTCCTACGGGCGGTGGAAAATCATTGTGCTTTCAATTCCCCGCGGTCTTCACTAAAGAACTTGTTATCGTCGTATCTCCACTGATTGCACTGATGAAAGACCAAGTTAGATCACTTAAAAATAATAAAATTCCCGCCGGTGCGATCTATTCGGGCCAAACCGAAGATGAAAAACGTCAGATTTTTTCCGACATCCAAAAAGGCGGTCCGTACGTACTGTACTTATCCCCGGAGCGCGTGCAAAAAGAAGGTTTCCAGCAATGGATTCGCGGCCGTAAAATCGCGCTTTTTGCCATCGATGAAGCTCACTGCGTTTCCCAATGGGGACATGATTTTCGCGCAGAATACAGCCAGTTAAATATTTTAAAACGCCTGCGTCCAGACGTTCCGACTTTGGCGCTCACTGCGTCCGCAACTCCAACAGTACTGCATGATATAGCACTTCAAATTCACCTCAGAAATCCAGAAAAACGGGTGCATGGTTTCTATCGCCCCAATTTATACTTCCAAGTTGAAATGTGCGACGGCGAAGATATGAAAAACCAATTGTTGTTCAAAGGAATCGAGCAACACCCCACGGGACGAGTCATCGTCTACTGCGGGACTCGCAAGAAAACTGAAGAGGTTCATCAAGAACTCTCGGAACGTTTCAGCGGTGTTGGGTATTATCACGCTGGATTAACACCGAACAAACGAACTCAGGTTCAAGAACAGTATATGAACGGCGATCTTCGCATTCTGGTGGCAACGAACGCGTTCGGAATGGGTATCGATCAATCGGATGTGCGCTTAGTTATTCACTATCACATGCCATCCACCATCGATGCCCTTTATCAAGAAATGGGTCGCGCGGGCCGCGACGGTCAGGACTCAACCTGCATGATGCTTTATGCATCTAAAGACAAAGGCCTGCAGTCGTATTTCATTCAAAGCTCAGATGCACCACAAGAAATCAAAAGCGCCCGCTGGCGAAATCTGGACGCACTAGTCAACTACTCGGAAAGCTCTGAGTGTCGCCACGCCGAGATTTTAACCTACTACCAAGATGCTCAGCGTATTCCTCAATGCGGTCACTGCGACAATTGCTTGCCTCAATCCGACAGAAGAATCGTGTTACCGAAAGTCACAATTGTGGAACGAATTAAAGACAAGATGCCAAAATCAGCATCGACGAAATCATCGAGCAAAAAACGTTCGCAAGGCAGCGATGCCATTATTCTTGACGATAACCAGGAAGCTGTCTTCCAAGCGCTTAAGTTTTGGAGAAAACAAAAAGCGGTCGAGTTGGATGTCCCCGCGTTTATCATCTTCAGCGATCGCACGTTAAGAGAACTTGCTTTGCACAACCCATCTAACTTTGATGCTCTACAAAACATTCACGGTATTGGTGCTGAAAAGTTAGAACGTTATGGCGCTGATGTTATGTTGGTTTTAAAAGAATCTTAAAAACCCACCCCACGAAACCGCACCCAATCCCGATATATAAAAAACCGGCAGCGGTGTGGATATTTTTTTAAAATCCGTCGATATTTCCTTTTTATAAAGCGTCAATTCAAGCTCGGTCTTCCTTTTCAGAGTCCTTTTTTTTTAAACACATGAAAAAAACGAGTTCCGCAGACAGGCGTTCAGCGCCGGCGAGGACTG
>CAZCHT010000158.1:0-10910 GCA_964498705.1 uncultured Bdellovibrio sp.
GGCGCTTTGTTAGAGTGTGTTCCTCTAATTGAAATTCTTAAGCGTAAGAAACTTATTTCTGACGTCGACTACGAGAAGGCAAGAGATCAACTTGATCATCTCGGTCGCATGCTCACCAAGCTGGTGCAAGCCCATGAGTAAACGCAAAACTCTCTCTCCGTAAATCAGAATCGAATTAACCAAGGAGGCTATCCAGAAGTTCGTTTGCTATATCAGCTTCCAAAAGCCTGAGTAAAGTGCGGGAACATGTTTTTGGCTTCAGGCAGTTGTTCAAGTTTACCGAATTCGCAAACCATCGCCATCGCTTCCCAGATTTGGGCTACCGCAGGATGATCGTGAGCCTGTTTTGCTTTTTCCGGTGACGCCCACTCAAAGATTTCGAGCACAGTTCCGTCTTCCGCGCGGCCAATGAAGGGCGCACGTTCCGTCGTCAGTCCGTATTCTTTAAGAATCGGAAAATGTTTTTTGACTAAAGCATCTAGTTCAGATGTTTTGTCTGCTTTCGGGCGATACATTGCGATGACAACTTCGGGTTTACTCATTATTTTTCTCCTTCTCGAACCATTTAAGCCATCCACCAACCACGCGCCGGAGTTTGTGGCTGTTTAATACATAACGACGTTCTCTACCGACCTTTTCAACTTGGATCAGGTCCGCGGCCTCCAAGATTTGCAAATGCCTCGTCATGGTCGGCCAAGCACAGTTGAAACGCTCGACGATCTGTCCTGCCGTCATTTCGCCTCCACGACTCAGCAAGACAACGAGAACACGCCTTCGCGCTTCGTGTGCCAAGGCACCGAAGACCGCATCAAATTCTTCAAGTTCTAGTTCCGCTTTGCCCTTGGTCACGAGAAATATTTAGGCAAATGGCTAAATGATGTCAAGATAGATTTCACTGAATTGGAAAAGTAGCTTTTGTTCCCAGTAGCCGGAAACAGGGATTTTGAGCGGTAACTATAGCGGAATCAAAACGGAAACAGTTTGACTTCTCGAGCTAAATTAAGCACTTGCCTAAACAGCGTAATTTCCACAGGCAGCTCTCAGATTCTCGCAGTGAGTACGCCAATATCTCTGATTAGGATCAGTCGTGACGTCAATTTTAAATCTTACCATGCGTGAAGAATTTTTCCGCAGAGCCAAGGGGCCAGAGCCAAGAAAACCATTCCGATTATCAGTAGCCGTCCCTTGAAAATATTGAAATCAGAAAAAAGCCATTTCCATGAAAAACGAAAAACAAAATGACCCAAAATCATTTCAAAACAGAACATTAGAAAAAACCACATTAGTCCAATTTGAAATGCTTGATTTGGGTTTTTGAAACCAATCCAGGTAAAAGCAAAAAAAGTGATCAACCCAATCAGCAATGAACCCGTAAGCACGGCTAGCTGCCGAGAACGAAAATCGCCCACTCTTGGTGTAAGAAATCGGGCACGCAAGACCCCATGCCCAACCTCTACCAAGGCAATCAAACACCAAACCAAAAAGCCGTTCACATAAATACCCATTACTTATTTTTGCACTTATACTAAGCCCCTACAATTAATTTTTGGTATAAGCAATACGAGACATTTTGTCGTTTGCTCGGGTTAGATTGGCAACAAATTCAATCTCAATTGCCAGTTATTGCCTGGGGGATAAATTGCATACCCAAAAGTACATGCAAACCAGTAAAAAGAATAAAATTCGAATTTTACAAATCATATCACATCTGATCATTGGACTTAATGCTATTGCTGGCGGGTATTATGGGATATCGGGTGCGCCGCAAGTTCCTATTGAATGGTTGGAAGGAACTCCTTTTAACGACTATTTTATTCCGAGCTTAATTCTAATGCTAATCGTGGGCGGATCTCATCTTTTAGCAGCTATGCTGTTGGTATTGAAAAAGACGTCTGCTGAAAAGCTCTCGCTATTGGCTGGCGTAATACTTCTTATTTGGATTGCTACCCAAGTTTTAATTATTGGATTCGTGTCCTGGCTTCAACCCGTGATGGCAATTTCCGCTATTTTAGTAATTATTTTGTCGCAGAGCTTGATGATCACTACCCATCAAAATAACACAAGATGAGTTCTACAAATATCCCTTTTATTTTTATTCCAAAAATTGAATTTAAAAACCAGGCAGGTCACCAAAAAAATGAAAAGCAAAACTGATAAAACAAAAATTAAAGCGAGTATGGGCCAACTCATTTGATAAATTTGTACCTTATAGACACAGGGCTCTAGCTATTCTTGTCCCTCTTAGCATCTTCGATTTTTCTCTGATATAAGGCTTTCAGACCTTCAATTTCTTGTTGGTGTTTGACGTCTTGGGCACTTAGCTTTTCGCGCATGTTTGTGCGTATTTCCGAGATTTCAGTGCTGGAACGATTTTTTATATCTTCAATTGTTTCAGAATGATTGGCTTTTAAATCCTCGATGGATTGCTTATGTTTTTTTTCGAGTTCAGTCTCACGCTGGTTATAGTAATCTTGCATTCTACTGTTATCGTTAGATCGATTAATGCTACTCATTGTTTAACTTTAGCAAAAATGTAAGGTCTATGGAAGCTGGACTCTACAAAAGCCCAAATGGAATTTTTCCATACCGAAATTGGCCTCGTAAAACGCCTGCCTATATCTATAGTTATCCCTGATCCGCACAGGCTGTGCGCACTTCTTTGGGTAGGGGTATTGTAAACCCGCCTTACGTAAATTAAAAATACTGACTCTAAACAACAATAAAAAGGTGGGTCATTATGAAATTAAAAATGGGAATGGTGCTGGCAAGCGTGCTTGTGTTAATCAGTGCCTGTTCAAAAAATGCAGATGAAACAAAAGAAGCTTTCACTGCGGATGCACAGCGAGCGTTAGGTGAGCCAAGATTCGCATTTGTGCCACAAGGTCAAAATCTAAAACTTAGTGCGTTGGCTTCATCAGAAAAATCAGCGTTAGCTTCATGCACTGAAAAATCAACCGCAGACAGAATCGATCGCAAGAAATATTCAGTGGGCTATGGCATCGTTGAACGCTTGGTAATGGGCGGGCAGAAAAATATCAAGTCGGTGAAAATGGAATATACGACGGATACAAAAGATGAGATGTATGAACTGACGACAGGTCTTCTGGAGTTTGTCATTGCCGATCAGAATATTTTAGAAAGCGGCGGAATCTCTTTCATCGATTCATGTACCAAATCAGGTGGATGCAACCAGGAAAAACGCAGATTCCTGAGTGGCTCGGCCCGAATGTTACTAACAGCTAAAGATAAAGAGAACGACATCACAGAAAAAATCGCGAAGCTGAATAAATATGAATGTAAAATCACCGAGTCTCAAGAAGAAATCGATCAAGTTCAAAAAGGGTCCATCCAAATAGGAAACAAAAGCTATCCGGCAATTCAAGTGTACCAAAAATCAAAAGGCAAAGTGTACTGCCGATCTGGTCGCGAAGACCTCTATTTAGGCGAGGGATATAAAGTCAACAAAGTGATTTTACTACAGGATGAATTGCCGACGATTAAAGATACAGTGGTCAGCGGTGAATTTAGAGACTTTGCCAATTGTGACCGCACGGTCGTGTTTGTATCTTCGGATTTGCAATTTGAAGGAAACAGCATGGAAGGTGCGTCGATGGAACTAGTCGACTACTCTCTAACGGGTGATGTGACACCTCTTTCAGATTGGGACAAGAAACAGAAAGAAATTAAGTTAAATGTGGCTCGATTAAGTGAAGACGTTGTCGTAAGTAAAGCGAGTCTGGATCGCGCGCAGTTAAACTCTGTACGTGCAGATACAGAATTAAAGGCGGCTGAAAGCAAATTGGCTGAGCTAAAAATTAAACTTACAGAAGCCACATCTGGGAATTTGCCGACTCAAGAGAGTCTGCGTTCGTTAGTATTTGATGCCGAAAAGTCTGTTTTACTGGCGCGAAGCAGTTCAGATTCCGCAAAAAACCTGGTTGTTATTGAGCAGAACAAAGTCAGATCGGCAGAAGATGCTCTGACGGCGTATGTTCGTGAAAACGGCCGCGGAGAGTAAATTTTACCTGTAAATAAACGACAGTTTTAATAACGGCCATTGTAGGTACAATCGGCCGTTATGCATTTTTTAAAGCGTCACTTTACCACTTTTTTAGTTTTCTTACTTTGCGCCGGAGTGGGTAGAGCTGCACCTAAATTCCCGTTTAAGAGTCCGTACAAAGCATCATTGTTATCGGCGATGCCGACACCTAAGTATCCAGAGACCGTAGAAAAGGTGACTGTTAAGCCGGGTGTGACTCTGAACATTCGATTTCAACGGGATGTGCAAGCTCCTCTGCTGTTTATTATGCCCGGCCTTGGTGGTACAACAACATCTGGTTTAAGCGAGATTCTGGCTCATCAAGCCTATCTCAGCGGCTATCACACCATTAACCTGATTAATCCCGTTCATCCCAGTTTTGTTTCCAGTATTTCCGACCGTGGATTCGTGGGAAATTTCTTTTACGACATGGCCGATTTAACTCAAATGATGCGATCGACAGTGAACGGGTTGAAAGCAAAAATTCAGCCTCGCTTTTATTCGCTAGTTGGGTTTTCCTTGGGCGGCAGTTTAGTCCCATTGCTCGAGATGGAAGACCGCAGAGATCCGTTTTTCAATTTCAAACAGGTCATCATGCTAAATCCGGGTGCTAGTATTTCTTTTGCTGTGACGTCTATTGATGAACTTTACCGGACAAAAGTAACTGCTCGTGATGGACTTGCTAAAAGTATCATCGGCAAAAATTTTAGAAAATCACTTTTTCTTGTGATTCAGGCGACCAAGAAAAGAAATCTGATTTCTGAATTTCATTCTATCTCGAAACCGACAGAACTAGATTTTGAAAACTACTTGAATAACCGAATTGGTACTTTGAGTATTGCACAAGATCATCGTTTCTTTAAAGCCGGCGAGAAGTTTTCTGATTCATTTGATTTTGTAAACTACACGGCGCTATTTTCAGGAAATACAAAGTTTGTGGTCGTTCACAATCGCGATGATTTTATGTTGAGAGGATCAGATATAAAATTTTACGAGAAATATTTCAAAGGGCGCCTGAAGTTCTTCAGTTATGGCGGCCACTGCGGAAATTACTGGGTTAAGGAATATCAAGAACATTTTAGAAAAATTATTAATTTTAGCAAGTAAAGAACCAGGGCAACACGCGCCGCCCTCTGTTACTTTTTTAAGCCTTAACCATTGAGGCTAACCGGAGGTTAGCCATGAAGACTTAGCCATTAAAAAGTGGTTTAACCCAAAGAGTTTGCTCGCGGCCAGGGCCCACAGAGATAACGTCAATTGGTGAACCCAAATAATTAGAAATGAAATCTAAATAGTTAGTCGCATTTCTTGGAAGATCTTTAAGCTGAGTGATTTTGGAAATATCTTCTTTCCAGCCCGGTAGATACTCAACAATTGGTTCTACTTTTTCTAACTCATGTGGAGAGGGTGGAAGATCCGCAATGGTTTCGCCGTGCAATTTGTAACCCGTGCACACGCCGATTCTATCGTGACCAGATAAAACGTCTAATTTCATCAATGCTGTATTTGTAATACCGTTCAAACGAATCGCGTATTTCAAAGCCACAAGATCTAACCAGCCACAACGACGTGGACGACCTGTCGTTGAACCGAACTCGTGACCGTCCGCTTGAAGTTTTGCGCCCACGCTGTCTGTTAATTCAGTTGGGAATGGACCAGACCCCACGCGCGTTGCGTACGCTTTAAATACACCGATCACTTCTTTTATATGAGTTGGACCAACCCCTGCGCCCGTGCATGCAGAACCAGAAATAGTTGCAGATGATGTAACGAATGGGTAGGTGCCATGAAGGATATCAAGCATTGTACCTTGAGCACCTTCGAATAAAACGCGTTTATTATTTTTCAGCATTTTATTAACAATCAGTGATGTATCTTTTTGACGGTAGGGAGCTAACTCTTCAGCAACCGATAACAATTGTGAGTGAAGCTCAGTCACGTTGAATTCAGCAGCACCGTAAAGAGTTTTAAGTAAATGATTTTTTTCTTTTAATACGAAATCCAATTTATCGAATAATGTTGTTGGATTAAATAGATCACCAAACAAAATCGCCCGGCGAGCCGCGCGGTCTTCATACGCAGGACCAATGCCTTTGCCTGTTGTTCCGATTTTATCGTTCGATAACGCTTTTTCGCGCGCTTGATCCAAAGTCTTGTGATACGGAAGTAAAACCGTCGCTAAGTCAGAAATGCACAATTGTTTTGGATTTTGTAGAAAGCCGTTTTTTTTCAGTTTTGTGATTTCGTCAATGACGCCGAAAACGTCGATGACTACGCCAGCCGCAATCACGCACTGAGTGTCTGCACGCAAGATGCCCGATGGAATCAAATGCAGAACTGTTTTTTCGCCTTTTACAACCAGAGTATGGCCAGCATTTGCGCCACCTTGAAATCGTACAACCATATCCGCGTTTTCAGAAAACACGTCGATAAGTTTACCTTTACCCTCGTCGCCCCATTGAGCCCCAACAACAACTACACCCGGCATCTATTATCCCTTCGAAGACTATCGATTTAGATTTACTAAGAACGCGAGATATTTAATTTTTTTCTAAATAAAGTCAAAGAAAACAGTTAAAGAAAACTAGTTTGAGAGCCGTTGTACCAAGCCGATTTTGGGGGCAGGGTATCGGACGTGGTTCCGTCGCGGAAAAAATGAATTAATTTTATTACGGCCTCCTCAGAGGCGCGTAGAAAGGCATCTTCCGTGTAGGCCCCAACGTGAGGGGTCATGATGACTTCGGGGAACCCAAGCAGCTTAGAGTTCCTTGGCAACGGTTCTTTTTCAAAGACGTCTAAGGCGACGCCGCGTATCCAGCGATTTTCTAGGGCTTTAACTAATGATTCTTCATCGATCACAGTTCCGCGGGAAGTGTTCACTAAAAATACCTCACGGTTGATATATTCGAAATGAGAGGCATTGAGCATTTTATGCGTTTCTTTGGTCTTTGGAACATGAAAGCTGACGACGTCGGCTAATTTTAAAAGTTCTTCGTAACTGACTCGGCTGGCGTGGTAGCGCTCAAACGTTTCGTCATTCAAATACGGGTCATAAGCGATAATATTCATTTTAAAGGCCCGAGCCAGTTCAGCAACGCGTGAACCAATCCGTCCAAGACCCACTATGCCCCATGTTTTATCTGCGAGTTCGCATCCTAAAGCGCTTTCTTGCCGCCATAGGCCGGCTTTAGTTAAACGGTGAGCTTCTAGCAATCGCTGATTCAGGGCTAGCATTAATGTCAGCGTTAACTGCGCTGCAGATTCACGATTGGCATTGGGCGTGTTCATTGCCGTGATCCCCCATTTCTGGGTCGCTTCTAGATCTATGTGATCAAAGCCGCTGGTAGCGGTTATCACGACTTGAAGTTTTTTGGCTTGTTTTAATAAATCCGCGCTGATGAGCGCGCGAGAGCGAATCAGCAGGCCTTCGGCAGTCGATAAATGATTTGAGTCTTTTAAAGTTATCGGGTCGACTTTGATGATTTCGAAATAATCTTGAGCTTCCATCATATGCAAACTCTCTAAAGAAAATCGATCGCAGACTAATATTTTCTTCTTCATCGATGGATCCTAGTGTTGCGTCGCCCAGTTTTTAAGGCGCGTGATGTAATCGTCAAACGTGGTGGGCGGTTGGTAATTCATTTTCTCCAAACCACGATACAGAGCTGTCGCCAATTGCATAAGATGCGCGTCCACAATGTAACCCATGTGACCAATACGAATAATTTTTCCCTTAGCTTGGTCTTGACCACCCATTAACGTTAAATTGAATTCAGTTTCAATGAGCTCGCGTAATTTTTGTCCATCTATAGTTTCTGGAACAACAACCGCTGTTAATGAGGCTGATTTTGATTTCGAAAAGGATTTTAATCCCAGCAGTTGAATCATTTCCGCAGTGAAATCAGCACGACGTTGAATAGACTTAAATAGACTTTCTAGGCCCAGTGCTTCCACTTCGGTCAGAACATAATTTAACGCTTTGATGAGAGTTACATTCGAGCTGAAAAATGTTTCACCCTTTGCATTCGCGGCGATTTCTTTACGGATATCTAAATAGAACTTTGGAATTTTGCTGCTAGCAAATGTTGCTTGTGCTTTTTTAGAAAACGACACGAAACTCATCCCCGTAGGTAACATAAATGCTTTTTGGGAGCCGCCGACTAAGCCATCAATGTGCCATTGATCCATCGGCATAGGAACCGCGCCCAAGGCGGTTATGGCATCTACCAAGAAAAGTGTTTTAGGGTAGGCTTGAACAATCTCTCCGATTTTTTGAATGGGATTAAGAACGCCAGTAGATGTTTCGCAGGCCTGAGTCAGAACAGCGTTGTAGTTTTTGGCTTTCAATTTCTCGCTGATAAGATTGGCCGATACAGCTTCGCCCCACGTGACTTTGATTTCGTCGACCTGAACGCCAAACGCTTTAGCCATTTCGATCCAGCGTTCACCAAATTTGCCCGAATTTACGGCTAATACGGTATCTCCGGCAGACAGAGTGTTGACCAGCAGCGATTCCATACCGCCAGAACCGGTTGACGATAGCATATAAACGGGCTCGTTTGTTTGAAAAACTAGTTTTAATCGCTTCAAAGCCTGGGAAAGGATTTTGTCAAATTCAGGTGTGCGGTGATGAATCATTGGTTCTGATAGAATTTCACGCACTTTGGGGTGTAAATTTACTGGCCCGGGAGCCATCAGGGTATAATCGAAATGTTGATCAGCTTTTCCTTGCATGCTCTTAAGTCCCTATATTACAAATTATACATGCAGTGTAAGCGAAGAACCCCGATTTGTGAAGTAATGATTAAAGTAGTGCTGTTGTTCAGTTTGCTTTTATCGTCATGTGCCTACAAGATCGGCCAAAAATTCAGATCATTGCCAGGTGGTTATCAAAAACTATCGATCCCTGTATTTAAAAACAGATCCATGGAGCCAGGGGCCGAAGCAATTTTGACTGCTGCGCTCAAAGAAGAATTTTTTCGTTCGACAGTTTTGAAAGTTGTCAGTGATAATGATGCTGAAGTTCGTTTAGAAGGACAAATCGATACGTTGAAGTTTGATTCAATGGCGATTAAAGAATATGACAACAATAATCATTTGCCGATCGGCACTGTCCTTGCGACTTCGTACAACATGACCGTTATTCTTACAGTCAAACTAGTACGCACAGGAACATCTGAAGTATTGTGGCAATCTCAATTTACAGGTTCGCGACCAATGAATGCCTCGCAAGTGACTATTGCTGGCGTTAACTCGGTTAATCCAATATACAACCAAAACGCAAAACGAATGGTCCTCGAGAACGTGGCCAATGAACTGAGCAATCAGATTCATAATAATTTGACAGAGAATTTTTAATGAAACCGAATCAACAAGTATTTGAACAATTTTACGCTGACATTGAAAATGGAAAATTAAAGCCATTTTATTTTTTCTCGGGAGAGGAAGAATTCCTGCTGAACAAGAATTATAATTTTTTAATCGATCGTCTATTAGACGAGACGGGTAAGGAATTTAATTTTAACGTGTTTGATTCACAAAACTTTAGTGCCGAATCATTTCTAGATTCATATAACATGTACCCAATGATGAGCCCCTATCGTCTGCTTGTGATCAAAGATTTAGAGTCTATCACAGATACGGTGTTCTCTAGTATAGATGAGATTTTCAAGAATCCAAATCCGTCGTCGATAGTCATTTTTATAAGTAACCAAGTTGATAAAAAGAAAAAGATGTATACGGCACTGGCTAAGCATGCGTTTGGTTTAGAATTTAAAAAACCGTATGAGAATCAAATTTCCTATTGGATTAAATATCTATGCAAAGAACGCCAAATTGATATCACCGATTCTGCCTGCGATATTCTGCATTTTAAAATCGGTACGAATCTAAGAACCTTAGATAAAGAAATTCAAAAACTGATCGATTACGTCGGCAATAAAAGACTGATTGAAGAATCCGATGTGGAAATGATCGTTACCGATCAAATCCGTAGCACTATGTTTCAATATATTGATCTGTGGAGCGAACGCGATATTTTAAAACAGCTTAAAATCATAGAACAGCTGGATCGCAGTGGCGAGAGTGAATTCGGATTTTTAAGCTTGCTCGCGCGCCATTTTAGAATTTTGCATTCTTTGAAGGCCTTTGCTGAAGCTAAGCGCCCAAAGGATGAGTTTCTTCGTGAAACCCGCACACCGCCGTACTTCTATGACAAGTATCTTAAGCAATCGCGCGCCTGGAGTTTAGCTGATCTAGAGAATCAGTTAACTACTATTTATTCTGTGTCGAATTCACTTAAGCAGAATGCTGAGCTAACTAAGTCGCATTTAAGTCGCTTAGTAATCTAAATCCAGACCATCGTCGCAGTCAGAGTCTAGCGTATTGTACCGATAAAGAGTCGATGCAAAAAGACACGTCACTAGAAAGCCTTAGAAAGTTTCCACGCAAAAACTACTCGCGTCTGATTAGCGTATTGTACAAAGGCCAATATTATACCTTCGAGTCGATCGAATTGTCAGAAGGTGGACTTTCTTTTTTGTCGGATTTGGTTCTAGATAATGGAATGGAATGTATCGTTAACTTGCAGATTCCCAAAGGGGATTTTGTTAGTATTCGAGGGACGATTCGTCACTCTTCAAAAGTAAACGGGCAGCTGAATATCGGTCTATCCTTCGATAAAATGGCCTTTTCAAATAAAAGACAAATTCGAAGTTTCGTTGCTGCCCGCTAATTAAGAATCAAAACTATTTAGAAGCTGTAGCTAATTTGTGAGCTTTAGAAGCTAAACGGCCAACTTTTCTAGAAACAGTTTGTTTCTTGAAAACGCCTTTAGAAACGGCTCGTGTTGCTTCGCTTGTGTAAGCTTTTA
>CAZCHT010000159.1:0-10860 GCA_964498705.1 uncultured Bdellovibrio sp.
TAAACTTTTCAAAACTAAAAAAATAATTACAAAATATATTTTTCTCATAGTCTACCCCTATTACTCTTGATCCGCTGGACATTCTTCATAGGCCCAACTTGGAGTTTGCAAGAATTTAACTTCGACAGTGACACTTTGCTGAGCCGAATTTCCATAGATATCAAAAGCTTCAACTGAAATATTTAAGTTTCCTTCCGCTATCTGAGGAAGATTCGCCTTAATACTGATTTGATCGTCGGAAACGATAGTCAGCTGTCCATTTATTTTGGCGCTAGAAAGTGGCTTGTTGGCGACAGCGCGAACCTCAATTATTTGTGGAACTACGCTTCGATTCTGAGGCGAAATGATACTGACATTCAAAGGCTGAGTATTTCTAGCAATCTTATACATTTTCACGCTAGAGTTCCCAACCTCATCGGTCGAAACTATTTTTAGCCGCTTCTCTTGATCTGCAGGAAATAGTATCTGATAGGAAAACGTAGTATTCGCCGTGTTAACAACCTCAACATCATCTAGGTAAACTTGCGTTTCAATAGATGACATATCCGTAACCGTTACATTGACGTCAAAATGATCCGCAATAATAATTCTAGGAATGAAATTCGTCGCGATAACCGGAGCATCTGAGTCTACAACAATATTCGTATGAAGGATGTTATTGGTTTCATTTCCCGCTAAATCAATAGCTGTTAAATTCAGATCTTTCCCTGCTGAATTAGTTATTTCCATCAAATATACATATTCATTTATCCCTAATTGTAATAACGACTGATTATTTACCTGAATAAATGACAAGTTCTCATTCGAAGTGATTTTAATACCCTTATGGTAAGGCAATTGCGATGTATAGTAATTTGCGACCACATCCGATGATATATTAGGTTTATGAGTATCTACGGTTACTGAGTATATCAATAGATCAGCGCTAACGTTTCCAAAAGCATCGGTACTTTGAATAACTACCTCATGCGAGCCATCGGTTAACACTAATGGAATAGACTTACTAGCTGAGTTTACAATAACTGCCTGACGGTCGACCCACACTGTCGTTGCTGTCGCTGAGGCGTCTGTTACCGTCACAACTGTATTTGGGTTATTAGTAAAGCTAACGTTATTTAGTGAATAGTTAACTAGCGGAGGCGTTCCATCCGCCGGAGCATCTTCTTTTAAAATTTCAACGGTTAATGAAGAGGTCGCTGCTCCAAATACAGATACGTTCAAATTATTAATAGCCACCAAATTTAGAGTCGCAGTGAATGTAGCTGTATTCTTGTTTACCTGGGAATTGGAAATCAAGATCGTTCCATTGTTTTTTAAGGCAAACTTCTGAACTCGGACTAAATTAATATACAGAGTATTTGCTGCATTCGAAATGGCACACGTCAGTCGACTAAATATATTGGACTGATTACATGGTTGCTGCAAATGCGGCTGACCATCGGCATTGACTATCTTAATAGTATATTTGTGATTTAAATCATTCGGAGAAACATTGATGACTTCGTTATACACCCTAGCTGTTGGTTGAGCTCCAGAAAACCGCTTCGGACCGAATACAGAGGTCGCGGCTTCAATTTGAAATGAAAAGAAAAACAGACTAATCGCACATACACAAACAGAAAATTTACTCATGGCATTCCTTCCCGTCACAATATCTGGTTACACGGTTCGGACTGCCTCAAGAAATCTTTAGATCAATCTAATTGCTTTATTCAAAGTTTGACAACTTCACTTGACGAGACATTCAAATTTGGACCTTAATTGGGAAAAAGCTTAAAATGATACAGTTATGAGTTTTTCCTAAGCTTACAAATTAAGCACAAAGAATCATTTGGTTTTCATTGTGCGAAAAAAACCACCAACTTCCCTATTCCATAAAAAAACAAACTCATTGTTCCGATCAAAACTACATCGTGCCACCATGGGCCTCCGGCAGTGTTCAAGACATTGAATTTTATGAGCACAATGTAGTCGTATATAAATATCGGTCCTAGAAATAAAATAATATTCAAAAAATCCGTCACCGGTCGCAGCCAATCGAGCATAGATAGTCGACTTATTTGTCCCAATAAAAAAACAATGAATGGAACAGATGCCAGCAGAAACGGAAGATTTATAAGTTTGAACATTACCCACAGTTTTACAAATCCGAATACGTTTGTCTATAGCGCGCCTTTTTTGTCAGTTCGTCTAAAATACTACAGATGAAACCCTCAATATAATTTGCTATAGTCAGTCCCCTAAGGAACGTTGTGGCACAATTTACCGATTCTATTTTTAAAACTCTGGCTTTTATTGGCTTGTCTTTGGGACTAGCCGCGCCGGCTTTCAGCGGCCCGAATTTCTGGGAAGTTTCTGCCCATCGAGGCGACCGCCTTGCCTTTCGCGAAAACTCGATGTCGGCACTTATCCATGCAATGGATATACGCGCATCCAGCGTTGAATTTGATGTTCATCTTACTAAAGATGGCGTGCCTGTTATCTATCACGATTATAAATTAAATCCCGACGACTTCCTTGGACTTACTCAGCCTGTATTGATCAAAGATCTCACCCTGGCAGAACTTAAACTCATTCCGTATTCGGCCCACCTAGTGACTCGCCCTGACGATATTAACTTAATCACGTTCGAAGAATTTCTACTGGCCGTTCTCGACCGCGAACAACACGGCAAGTTCACAATCCCTTTGCACTTAGAAATAAAAAGCGAAAGAGAATTTCTTCATGAATCAGCGCCTATTGATCAACTGGCCAAAGCTATTTCCGATGTAATTAATAATATAAAAATCAAAACTCCGGTCATTGCTCGCGCTTTTAATTGGGATGTCCTTACGGAATTTCGAAAACATCAGCCCGCAATTCCTCGCGTTCTTCTGGTGGACCGTGGTGATTGGGCTAAAATCGATTTTCCTTTAGCTATCAAAAAATTTCAACCAATTGCATTTGCTCCGAATTATCAAGACCTAACTGCGGAATCTATTGCCTATCTGCGAGCTCAAAATATTGATGTGAATCCGTGGACTGTGAATGATCCTGTCCAGGCCGACAAACTTATTCAAATGGGCGTGGCAGGTATCACTACCGATCATCCATCTGTATTCCTGCAGCGTTACGAATCAGTCCTCAAACAAAACGTGTGTTTGAATTTCTACCGCAAATAAATAGCACCAAATAAAAAAGGCGATGTTTATCCAACATCGCCTTTCTTTAATTTTAATTTTATTTTCAATTAGCTACAAGAAACAACCGTGTACTTAGCTTCTTTCTGAGCATCAGATCCACCCAGTTCTTTGATTTTCTTTTCGCCTTCTTTAACATCGACGGCGCGGAATACCATTACGGCTGAACCTTTTCTTAAGTGAATACGGTTAGCTGCTTTCTTGCCCACTGTTTTCACTTTGCTTTTTAGCACGTCACTGTCGCTCGTGCATTCAAACGAGGCCAGAACTCCGGCATCAACGCTGGTGCCTTTTCTGATAATTTCAAACGCTTGTTGACCAACTACTAATTTTTTTACTTCAACTTCTTTTACTTTTGAGTTTCCTTTTTCATCCGCGTAATCAGACGCTTTAGCCGTAGATCCGCTATTGCAAGTTAAAAGATACGTTTTTGGTTTCAACGTTTTATCTCCGTTAGCTACAGTCATATCTGCTGCGATCGATGAGTTATTAAACAATAAGATATGCGCACCAATGTCTTTCAAATCATCTGGATTAGTTTCAATGACTTCTTTCATGTCATTTGGATCTTTAATATCAGCACACTTTACTTTTGTAGCAATCATGTCATCAGAATCCGCATTGACTCTTAAGTTAGCCACTAAGGCTGTCTTATCACTTAGCGTGATGCTCATCTTGGCTTGTTCTTTCAAACCTTTATCATCTACATTAGGAATTGTTTCGATCGAATCTTTAGCGGTGTCTGCGCCCGACGCGGCTAAATCTTCGCCGGTACTGATGTTTGTGTTTAACTTAGCTTTCTCAGCAGCTTCTGCAGCGAGTTTCTTACATTCGTCTGTTTCCGCTTTTTTACCAGAGCAATCTGTTTGAGCTTGACCCGCAGTTTTTCCGGCCTGTCCCATTTTTTTATCTTTTTTCCCGCATGCAACTACAAAAGAAAACACAGCAATAGACACTAAAAAAGCACGTTTCATATAAAGCTCCTTACAAATCGTTATTGCGGCTTTCATGCCATTCTGAATCATCTCTAGAAGGGTATTCTGGCGCGTTTCAAAATTATACGCCCGACAGCTGTCTAATCTTTTGACAGCCTGATCACCTACTGCCTATCCTTAATATATGATGGATATGGATCGTCCTCGCAAAGTACTAATGATGGTAGTGGCCGCCTTAGCAATCGTAAGCTGCCAAAAGAAAGAATCGGTTTCTAAGACAGAGCCGTTAGAACCCCCTCGCAAGGTTTACCCGTTTGATAAAACCCGCGGCTGCTACGCCGATGGAATCGTTAACGGCTACATCGCTGATAAAACTAATCCGCTTAGGAATCACATGGTGATGGTTTTATCTCGATTTCAAAAAGATGATTACACGTCAGAAGTTTTATCGACTTTATGTACAGGAACTTTGGTTGATAACAAGACCGTGCTGACAGCAGCTCATTGTTTTCCTAAGAATACGATTTCGACTCAGATTATTGCTTCGATAAATTTGTTCTGTTCGAGCGGCTTCAATCAACGAATGGTGTATGAGGCCTACAATGTAAATATTCATCCTAAATACCAACATAAAACTTCGCCGTCGAGCACCTCACCCGATTTTGATATTGCCACCGTGAAGTTTGACGGCATATTGCCACCGGAATATTCACCGTTGCCGTTAGTGCCCGTCGATATTCGTCAGGAAATGAACAATCCAGCCAGTCAAATGATCATGATTGGGTACGGACGCACGCATACAAGTGATGACTCGCTACCAGAACTTCGCTATGTAACTAAAGCTTGGGATCAATTGATGCTGGTCAAAGACTCGGTGAATTTAATCGACCGGTCGGGACTGGTCAGTGTAAATCAGGTGGATTCCCATGGTGGTTGCAGCGGCGATTCGGGTGGACCACTTTTAGTTGCGGAAAATGGTGCCTATAAAATTATGGGTGTGGCTTCGTACATTGAAAGTGTTTCTGAATCAAAGCTGTGTGAACAAGGACAAATATTTTACACTTACGTCCCATCGTATTGGGATTGGATACAAGAACAGCTTTAATAATGACGATAGTACAAACGCTAAATAAAAAACTAAATCCGACCGTTATATTTCTTGGCTTCTTCCTACTCGTCGCTTTCTTAAATGACGGCTTTATGGGTACTGACGAATACTGGAATGCGATGGTTAAATACTTACCTGCGCAGACCTCATCCTACACCGATCTAGTCGATCAAACCGATGTGAAATCACCATTGCAAGTGATGCCGATGCATTTTGGCTCGCAGATCGCGCTGAAGCTGGGCGTGTTTCATCCGTACGATCAATATCGATTTACGATTTTATTTATCACGATCATTAATTTGCTGATTTATTTATTTTCATTTCAAATTATTCAATCGGTGCGTTTATGGGATTTTGGCTCAGACTTTAAAATTCCAGGCGGGGTTAATTCCCAGCAATGGCAAGCTTTGTGTCAGAAGGTTTTTGTATTACTGTTTACCTTCTACTTTGCTTCATCGTTTACCCTGACGCGCCCGATGTTTGAATCTTTGGCGGCGCCGTGGATTTTGTTGTCGATGGCGTTATTCTACCGCTACAAAAATGATGGCCGAGTATTGGATTTGGTGGGATCGACGGTTACCGTCAGTATGGCGTTTGTATTGCGCCAGCAAGCCGGCATCGGCGCCGTGACGGTGCCTTTGCTGCTGTTACTATCGAAAGATTTCAAAGGCGTGTTGATAAGCTCCCTGGTTGGTATCGGCTGCTTTGTGTTGGCCGGAATTCCAGATATATTCTTGCGCGGTGGATTTCACCACTCGTTGATTGCAGTGCTGACGTATAATGTGGAGCATGGCCATGAATACGGCAATGGCTCGATTATGTTCTACCCGGCGTTGCTGCTGGGATTATCGTTCTTCCCATTTTTATATATTGGAAACACTGGTAAAGGCATCGCCGGACCGGTATTTAAGAAACTCAACTATGCCTGGGTATTTATCGCGTTGTTCGTGGCATTACATTCCTACTTCCCGCAAAAATTCGAACGCTTCATGGTTTCGATCATTCCATTGCTTATCGTATTGATGGCACCGTTCTTTGCTCGACTCGTATTGATGTGGCCACAGAAAAAATGGCAATTGATTACAATGGCTGTGCTGAATATTTTCATTTTAATCAACGCGAGCTTCTTCCCATCTCAGAAAAACATAATCAATGCGGCTCTGTTTATCGACAGACACAACAGCATCAAGACTGTCTACAATTTAGAAAAAACTATCGAATGGCTACCCGAGAAATTTATATTTCTAAACCGAGGTTACAACATCGTTGATCTATCGCTAGCCTCAGTAAAAGACCAACCCACAAACAACTGCCAAGCCGCCATCATAGTAAATGATTTCATCTGGACCCAAGAAAAAGAAACTCTGAAAGACTACCACATAGTAGACACCTTCAACGTAAACCTAATCGAAAGCTTCGCCTACAAATTCAACAAAAAAAACAACATCCGCAGAGCCCCGTTGCACGTCCTCTCGAACTGCAAAACCTAAAAGGCAGCTGCTGCCTTTTTGCAATTCAGGGCGTTAAAAGAAGTAGTGATAAAGCAATTTTGTTGTTTGAGTTTCGACTGGCGAATTTAATTTTGGATTTGACCATTCGATTTCGGCGGCTTGATTGGTTTTGAAATTGTATCTTGCTGTTACCGATGCGGTGTCGATTGTTGCGTAGCGATCAGGAATTTCTTTCGAATATTTAGCCAGCAGTTTATACGTTTGTGAGGCTTCGAATAAGTAGCCCACTTGATATCCCACTGCTGCATAGTTTCTGGTGATCGTGAAGGAGTTTCCGTACCGGTAATGGATGAATGGCAGTAGCCAAGCCATGTGGCGGCCCCAGTCGGCTGCGTAGCCTCCGTAGACTTGTAGGCCTGATCCTAGGCAGGATTTTTCTCCGTCACACAATGGCATGTTTTTAACGCCAACGTCGATCCCCCACGAAGGTTTTGGATCCAGAGTCTTGAGCGGGTTTAATTGCATGATGTTGAAAAACGAGAAACTTTCCAGGTTCAAATCGTTTTCGAAATATTGGAATTTGAAATTTCCAAATTCTAATTGGGATCGCGCGGGTAAGCCGTGCGAATCATCTAACAACTCGTGAAAGGCAAAACGGAAATTCAAAAATCCCAATGACTGACTCGAGGCCCCCGTTACGCTTCGCTCACCAAATCCCAAGCTCACGCGCGATGATGGGTGGGAAATATCTGGTCGCTCGTCCTCGGGCACTGGGATCGCCACTGGTTCTGAAATCACAGCGACTTCGGCGCGAGTGATCAGAACTTTTTCTTTCATATGATACCAAGGCCCCTCGTGTTTAGCGACGCCATTGGGATCTTTCATATCGACATAATCAATCAGTCCATCAAGAAATAATGCTTTTCGTTGAATACTATCAAACTTAACACCATTCAAAGCGGCATCGGTGTAACCGGTCACCACAAACAAGAAATCTTTCTTTTCCTGATCTGTGAATCGATTCCATTTGTCTTCGAAATGGCGCCGCAGAGACGGACGAAATTCTACTTTGCGAACGAAACCTGGCACCTCAAACAAAGATTTCACAGAATCAGATGGAATCACATACAAGGGAACTTTCTTTGTTAGTTCGATACGCTCGGAAACGGCTTCCATCAAGGTTAGCATGTGGTAAGAACAGTTTTGCGTGAAAAAATAATAATCAAAATACTGAGGCCCAACTTCCCAAATGTGGTACAGCAACTGCTGCAACTCGGCCTCGGTCAGATTTAATTCATAGGACCAAAGATCGCGAGATTCATAGTCGTTGTATTCGCGCACTTTGTAATAATACGGAACACTGGCATAGGTTCCCGTAAAGCCACCCATTAAGCCATTAATGAAATAGATCAGCGGATTACTAGTCGTAACGTTAGCTGCGTAGCTGATACCGTAATCCAGCAGTTCTTGCTTGCTACGACCCTCTTTGATTTTTTTATTCACGCGAAAAAATGTGTGACCAAATGCCGAGCCCGGATTATTCGCATAGTAACTTGAGAACACAAATGAGATCGATTCCGCATTTAAGTTTCTTAAAAACACATCAAAATAATAACACGTCGGTTTAGGCAACGATGCCCACGCCGGATGATCTTTCAATTTTGATTGCAGCCATGACAAGCGTGCTGGAAATTTACAAATCGCGTGCTCGTCCTTAACTTCGATTGGTCCAAAGAATGACCACAACGTTGCCTGCATCTCTTGATCAAGCTCCCTATCGCCGTTTTCAGAAAGGAAAAACGCAGCGGACTTAACTTGACTCCTCATCAGGCCAAAGGCGTTTCGCTCATAGTGCATCAGTTTTCGCCACGTGCGCGTTTCCGATAACTTGGCAGCCTCAGCCGCATCAATCAGACTTTGCACAGCAGACACATTTGTAACCGCTACAGGCTTTTTCACAAACGAGGGCGACATCGCCGCGCTCGAAATCAGCGCGCTAAACAATACAAATCCTAAACACAATATGTGAGTTCTACAGAATGCTATTTTCATGGATGCAGCTAATTTACAGAGGCTTCGGAGGATGAAGCAAGATAAAAGTGGGCAACAATGTCGCCCACTTAGTCGAAATGTTCGTTAGGTCAGAATTAGATCTGAGCTAAAGAGCATTCTTGAGATAATTGAGAATCCTGTTGGATCACTGTGATGATGCTGTCAGTAACTTCGTTTGTCGTGAAGTCGTTAGCAAACACATCGCGGTAGTTAGCTTTTAATGCTGAACCAAGGTTTTGGCTCGATTGGCAGCCAATCACTTCGCTCAAAGCAACGATAGTTTCGCCGTTACCTTTAGCAATGTCGCCCGCTAATTGAACTTTGTTGATATGGATGTATTTATCCATTTTGTCCGCAACTTGAGATGTCGCTTCATCAACACAATTCGATGTACCTAGTGTGATACCGATAGTTTGAACGCCGGTTCCGTTAGTAGTCGCTACTAAAACTTGTGAACTGCGTTTATCCATGATCAAAGTTCCCAATCCACAACCCGCCATACCGTAGGGACGTGAATAAGCGCCCGATTTATGAGCCGCATGACCCATTGGTGCCGCGTGAGGAGCCGGAGCTTGAGACGCCGCTGGAGCTGCTGGTTTAGGAGCTGGCTTCATTGGTTTCTTAGCTTGTGCGAATGATACAGAAACAGCTGTTAATAATAATAAAAGTAATTTCATATCTTAATCCTAAAATATTATGTTAAAGAGTTGCAAGATTTTTGAATTTCAGAATTTGATTTAAGGTCATTCATAATCTGAAGAGTTTCATTTGATTTGAAGATAGAATTGTAATTGCGTTTCAAATCTTGAGTTACCGAAGATTTGTCAGAGCAATTCCAAAGTGTCATTAAACCATCGATAGTTTCGCCAGTACCGCGAGCAACGTCTTCTTTTAACGCAACTTTATTGCTTTCGATGTAACGAATGCTCACTTCTGAACGAGATTCTTCAAAGCAGTTTGAAGTTCCAGATGTGATCGCTGAAGTTTGTGGCGATACGATATTGTTGATTGTAGCAGCCAAGATTTGAATTTTTCCAGGTTGATCTTGGAATACTAAAGCGCCCAATCCACAACCGGCCATACCATAATTAGCAGCCATCGATTTGATCGATACTAGAGCTACTAATATAACTAGTTTTTTTAACACATTTCCTCCTATAGTTTGAAACGATAAATATCATTGAATCGCTAGCTGCGCGCAAAGACAAGCTAAATCAAAGATAAATTAAGGTGACATTCAATTTTAATTAAATCTAAGATTCTTAAAATGCCTATGCGAATTTTAATTCTCCTACCGTTTGTTCTTTTTTTAAGCAGCTGTTCGTCACTGCTGTACTACCCATCGCAACAAGAATTCTATCAGAAACGGGATCTTTTGTATGACATCGAAGAGCTTAACTTCCCCGATCCTGTTGGAAATCAAATCAACGCTTGGTACTTTCATGCGAAAAACCCCAAAGCGAAAATTCTTTTTTTCCATGGCAACGCTCAGAATTTATCCGCACATTTTGCGATGTTGTCTTGGTTAGTGGATCACAACTATGATTTGATGATTTTTGATTACCCTGGCTATGGAAAATCAACGGGCGCACCAACCCCAGAAAGCACAGTCCTATCGGGAGTCGAAGCCTTGAAAAAAATCGAAGGCATCAATCCTTCGCTACCGCTGTTCGTCTACGGCCAAAGCTTGGGCGGACAAATCATGCAAAAAAGTTTGAACCTATATGAAAAGAAAAACTACAAGGCGGTCTTCATCGAAGCCTCGTTTGCATCGTATCGAAGCATCGCAAAAAGCGTAGTTTCAAAGAGCTGGCTAACCTGGATTTTCCAACCACTAGCATGGCTATTAATGAGCGACCAATGGACCGGCGACCCCGGCTTAATCTCGCCAATCCCCGTCTACGTTATGCACGGTAACCAAGATAACGTCGTCAGCATCGACCAAGGCGAAGAACTCTACAAGCACGTCAAAGACCCAAAATACTGGAAAGTCTTCGAAGGCGGAGCCCACTCAAACTCCTACTTCATAAAAAACGGCGCCTACAGAAAATATCTATTAGACGCCCTAGAAAAAGAATTGAAATAACGGTGCCAGGTCCTGTTTCTGGACGCGACGCTCCCGTAAACAGGACCTG
>CAZCHT010000160.1:0-10796 GCA_964498705.1 uncultured Bdellovibrio sp.
GAAATCAGCACTGTGGACATTGGTTTTTTAAAACAGCTCGTTGCGGTTAAGATTCCTAACAACGCTACTTTAGCTATTGGGTTTCAAATCGATGGCTATTTTCTTAGGGTTATATTCGCGATCACCAGTTTTGGATTAATTATTCTGTTTGTACTCTTCTCCGGTACCATATTTTACTTGCAACATCGAGAATCTCAAAAGCGGGAACAACTTTTAATTTCTGAATCAAAAGGTAAATTGTTATTTGCTGAAATGGCGGCGCGTGTAGCACATGACATACGCAGCCCAATGGGAGTCTTAACAAGAATTACCGAGCAGCAGCTTCAAAGTAGAGAAGCTCAAGTTATCATTACTCAAGTTGCAAGCCGTCTACAGAACATCACTGATGATCTTGTAAAATATTGGCAAAAAGAAATTAAAGGCGCTAAAAATTTTAAATTTAGTGTTGGGGAATCGAAATCTAGTCCAATTCGGATTGAATCAGTTTTAAACGAATTACTTAATGAAAAAAAGAATTTGTATGAACATATAAAGAACGTCGAATTTTCATTTGTAAATGCATTATCTTCAACATTTTTTGCAGTCGATGGAAAAGATTTGGCACGGCATCTATCCAACATTATCGACAACGCCGTTGATGCTGTTGGATTTAGTGGAAAGATAATTATTGGAACTAGCTCTGACGATAAGCTGATTAAGATTTATGTAAAAGACACAGGATGTGGAATACCTGAAGACGTTTTGCCTCTTATTGGAAAAGAGAAACTAAGTATTGGAAAATCAAGCGGCTCTGGGTACGGACTCTATTATGCGCGCGAGTTCATTAATTCTCTTGGTGGTGAGCTAAGCGTCGAATCACAAATTGGTCAAGGTTCAACAATTACTTTCATATTTCCAAAAAACGACCGAGTGCTTGTTCTTCCAAAATCTGATTGTATTGCGTATTTGGATGATGATCCTCTAACTTATGAACCACTAAGGCAATTTATTAAAAATAGCGCTCCAACCCTTGTTGAGGTTAACGTTTTTGAAACGTCAACGAAGTATATGGACTGGTCATTAGAAAATAGAAATCATATTTTATTGTGTGACTATAATCTCAAAGAAAAACATGCTGACGGTCTAAGCGTGATTGCTAGTGCTAAAACCAAAAATGCTATCGCATCACATTTGATTACCAATTCATACGATGACCCTTTAGTCGTCCAACGTTCAAAAGAGTCACGCGTTCCGATCATAGCAAAGGATAAGATTTTTGAATACGATGTGGCTTGGATCTAAATAACAACAGGAGAAAAAGTGAAATCCACAGTAACTAGATCAAAGAGATCAAAAGTACTAAGTTTATGGGACTATGACTTAGAAAACATGACCCCAAAAGATGTACTTAGAAAAGCCTGTAGTGATGCTATTAACCAGTCCAGTCAGCCACTTCCAATTTATATTAGACGACTTGTTGACCCATTTTATTTAAAAACTATTGTCGATTTAATTCATGGGAAACGATCCGGTTCTATTGTCTATCTTGATTTTAAAACCAATAGCGATCAGCCCAGCTTTGTAAAGCGTTTCTATGGAAACAATGACATATTCACCAAAGAAGTCGAGCAAAGTTTAAATGGAACGCTGGTGCTGATCGACGTGGACAAACTAAATCCAGAACTACAAAGTGCTCTGCGCGGCATTCTATCACAATTTGAACGAGATCGATTACCAATCAAATTGGTTTCCATTGGAAGCACTGATCTAGAATCAATGATTGCAAAGGCAAGCTTTGATCTAGGACTCTATTTTCGATTAGTAGCTTCGGTGATTGTGATTTAGTAATAAGTGGAAAAGGACCTAGATATTCTCAGACCCCAGAGAGGAGGGCACAACTTCGACCTCAACTGAAAAGCGTGGTTTAATCCAGAATCACGTAGGCGCGATAGAGATTGAGAAACCACAAATCTATTTTTGAAACTTGATTGCTTGATCACTTCAAGTTTATTAGAAACTTGTTTTATCTCAACCGCATTCAAAGGGTTCACCGTTGGCTTTCACTTCGGTCGATTAACCTGAACCTATCTAGGATTCTGTTTTCTTTGATTCTCTTTTACGCCAGATCAATCTTCACAATTGAGTAGCTTCTTACATATAGGCCGCAGGAGAGTTTAGAAATTCACTTGTCTTTATCGGTAACGGAAATACCTGCTTATGATATTGCCGGAATCCATTGGGAATCTCTAAAATTCCCGGGTCTACAATCCATAGCTTCCTCTTAGTGTCGTGCTCGATCCAATTTCTAATGCCAGCATTGATATGAAGGTCTCCGAAGCTGTAACCAATACAAACAAGGTCAACGGCGTAATTGATGTCTGCCCGAAAACGACTCAGCCACTCCTCTGGCAGGTTCTGAGGCTTCGCACGGTCGAACTTATAAACACCGGCCACATGGAGACGACGTAAAAATTGAACCTCTCCACTACCATCTGTAACGACTGAGCTTCCAAAGACGTTTACACCATTCTTCTCGGACGAGCCTAGTAAATTAAGGCATGTTAAATCACCTTTCACTGATCCCGTCTCTATGCGAGCAAACTCAGTTTGATCCTTCATTATGAAAAAATCGAGACCACCGTGCACCTTATAAAGGTTTAAACCATGACTACCCTCTTGAAAGAGATTGAGCTTACCAGACTTCATCTCTTCAAGCGTGAACGTCGAAAACGGAACTGGCACAGTGTCCTTCGAAAAAATCGTTTTCTTTCTGTCGCCACCAAATCCACTTTCAAGGGGAAGCGCAAAGTGCTCGCAAATTTCTTCAATTACAAGATCATGGTTTAAAGAGAAAATTCTCAGAGGCTTGTGAAGAGCGGCGAGGTCTGCAATTCCTTTGTACTTGGTAACCCAAGAATCTCGTGTGATATGACTGCGATTTTGTTCTTGAAGCAAAATATGGTAAATCATGTCTGTAAGACGAGTCCTTAGTTCACCGTAAGCATCAAGCAAATCTCGATTTTCAAAACGGTATTGCGACAGGTAAAGCCATCCCAAAATCTCTTCATAATTCATTTTTCTTTCAATAATGATTTCTTCAAGAGCATCGACGGCGCGTCTATCAATGGTCTTTTTGTAGAATGAGAAAAGACTCTTATCCGCGAAGAGATCGCAAAATTTTTTGGTCAACGTGTTGGCTAGCGGCAGTCCCGCATCAAATGAAAATCCGGCTCCCAAAAGGAAGACCATCCGTCGCGCTTCGTTCATTAACCAATAATATCTGAAGACGGCTCGGTGTCAAAGAATCCCCCAAGAATGCAATCATTCAATTGTCGCAAGACGAGGTGAAATCAGATTCGGCACTGGACTCATAGTGAAAAACGCATCTGCCATCTGTGGTGTAAAAACAAAGCCGGATGGCAAAGAACATTTTCGTTCTATATTAGCAACCGTTCGCTGGCTACCTAGTTTATCAGGTGAGAATCTCAAATGCTCTCTTGCCGCCTTAACGGACAACATTGATGACTCCGCCCCCGAAAAGATTACCTATTTTTAACATTTCAACTCGACTTTAAAATCCAAAGCAAAACCGCGAAAACCAATTGCTAGCGAGCGAGCTAAATTCTCAGCACCTTATAACCAAGTTAAAACATATCTCGAATAAAAAGCGCTTAAATAATAGCGAAAACTATATTTTTAAAAAACCCAATTCCCATCATAATTTTTCAGTTTCGCTTACAATTTCAAAACCTTAGGCTATTAACGACAAAATGGTGCCAACATTGAAATAGTCCTCTGTGCGAATCAACGCAAATACGTAACGGGGAATCTATGAGAACAACTATAAAAACCAAACCTTGGCTAGATGAAAGTGGAAACCATCTAAGCGATGAACAGGTAATGAAAGTTTCAAAAAATTGGGATCAATCCGTTTGGGACCAATACTTGAGTACTCTTGAGGGTGGATTAAAAGAAAAAAAACCTAGATCCAAAAAATATGACAAACTTTGCGAATCGCAAGTTGTTTCTATCTTTGTCACCGAAGATATGCCCACGGAAAAAAATATTCCGCTTCAAAAAGCATTAAAGAAATTAACGATAAAACAAAAAGAGGCCGTAAAACTATACTACTTTGAACAGCTCACGATGAAACAAATCGCAGGCTCTCTGCATATTAGTATTGATTCTGTTCAAGACAGACTCTCTGGAGCAGTTAAAAAACTCGGTCTTCTTATGGGTAAATACCCCCCGCATTGCCCTATAGTGAGGGGCAAAAACATTTTTGATTCAAAAAGGAGGGATAATGGCTAGTCACTTACAAAAATAGAAACACGGTACCCGAACTATCTGAATACGAACGAGTTTTAAAAAAGGAAAGGAACTTTAAAAATGAATAACTATAGCGAATACAATCAAGTTGATTTTATCTCAAAGATTGGTCGATCAAAAATAAAACCCATGCTTAACGATAGTGAAAAGTTTACGACATTTTTTAAGTCGTTGTTTTCAAAATCTGAGCTCACGCATGAAGATTGGCAACGCCTTGAAAGCAAAAAATATTGCCGACTAAATGAAATGAACAATTACGAGAGGCATTCTGATGTCTAGAACGTTTAAAGACAGAAAGGGCGCCATTCCAAAGGGTTCATTAAAAAACAACCAATCTATTTCTCCCGAGTATCTAAAAATGAAAACGCAGGGATATTCTGATGAGTTTGATAACAGTATTTGCCCTGACTGCAAAACACCATGTGAATACGAGCGAGGCTATTTAACTTGCCACAATTGCGGCTGGGGAAGCTTTATCAACGAAAATCAATATGAAAGCGGCGAACTTGAATTTTCAAGAATCGCGTAACTAACAACAAAGGAAAAAAAATGAACACACAAAAGAGCAATGTTATCCCAATTAGAAAAGCAGATAAATTTAATCTTACAACGGGACTACTTAATCAAGATAGCACTATCTCAGAAGTCGACCAAGTCGGCTACGCGTATTTAAAGCCAGGCGGAAAGACGTTTAGACTGAAATTTTGGATGTTTCCAAAAGAGTCTTACTTTCTATCCCGAGATGCCGACTCTGATTCAACCTATACGATTTTATCAATGGAAGAATACACTTCGTCAAATTTAGATCCTAAAACAGTTTGGCGAGAAATTGGTAAAGGCTACGTCATGGGAAATTATATCAGACTAGATTTTTATCTAATCAAAGAAGAAATCTATCTCAGCCTTTTTCCAGATGTTCAGGAAGTCGCTGATGTAGTCGGCTTTTAAAAAACAATTTATCCAAAGGAGGTCACCTATGCAAAAAAGTGAAAAATATTTCCTGCTTATTGCCCTAATTCTTATGATCCTTACGCCGCACCTTGCACTTGCCAGTGTTGAGTCTTCTCTAATGGGAATGCAAACAAAACTGACCAGGGTTATTTTACCGACATTATCTGTAATCGGGATCGCGTTTGCTGCCTTTTCGTTCATTAGTGGAAATGAAAACGCCAAACGTCATTGCATTTACGCCATTTGTGGAAGTGCCCTCGGATTTGGCGCACAGGCCATCGTAGATTTTATTTCGGCGACGGTGCACTAATGAATAGCGAGAATACAGATTTTTTGCTTACGACGTCAGTGCCGCGAACGTTAGAGACCAAAAGTAAAATCATGGGCCTTGAGCTTTCTGACGTTCTTATTTTGACACTCAATGTTTCAGTTCAAAATTTAATTTTTGGAGGTTCCAGTCTTAAACTGGCGATGGTTTTTGGAAGCTCTTTGCTTATTGGTCTTGTTCTTTTCTTTTTTAAACGAGGTAAGCCTGATTTCTATCTTCAACATTTTATTGCGCACCTTTTATCGCCCACCATCAAAGACGCAAATCAGCCCGACACGAAATACCGAAAATTTAGGAGTAATATATGACTAACAACAATACTTTGTCTCACGATCTTCCGTATTGGGAATTTATGGACACCCCGTTTACCCATTTAATTTTATGGGACGGTTCAGTTTCAAGTGGCCTAGAGTTACTGCCACTGGCTATTGAATGTCTTGAAGCTTCCCGAATTAATTCATTGACCGAAAACTTACGAGTCTTTACAAACTCGCTTCCTGATGGAATCGTAGCTCAGTTTCATGTTAAAGTTGAAACCGACTTCGATCAAACAGTAAGAAATCATGAAACACTTGTCGTCACTGAAAACGAATTTTTAAAGAAAGTCGATCATCTTAGAATTAACTCTCTTAAAAACCAGATTGAAAAACAAGAAGTGTTTAGAACACGCTTGTTCTTATTTATGCGGGTGCTAAATCAAGTTAAACCTTCAAGCCTCTCAAATACCAAGAAATTCTCTAAGGAATTTGAAAAAGGTTTTGATGAGCGACTTCAGCTATTAAACCAAACGCAAGAAAGCGCCAAATCACTCTTGTCAGGCTCTGGTTTTCATTCGGAAATCTTAGGAAAAGAGAGCTTGGTAGATTTAATTTATAAGTTCATCAATCCGAAGCGATCTTTAAATGTTTTGCCACCGAAAGTAAGTGATCGAAGTAACAATATAGAGGCCGAGTCCCCTCGATCACAAGTCGTGTTTTCAGATTTAGTTTTAGACCAGGACGATTTCGTCTTAGATCAAATGCGAACTCGAATTTTATCATTAAAAACGCTGCCGGAATCTACTTACGCCGGGATGATGAATCAATTTTTATCATTCCCATTTAAATACGAGCTTGTTTTTAGTTTTACGACGCTTGAGCAATCCAATGAAATAAAATCACTAGAGCAAAAACGCCGTATGGCCCATTCATTAACCGCAAACAACGGTGGACGTGTAAGTGATCTAGAAGGTGAATCCAGGCTTACACAAACCACAGATCTCATCCGCGAAATTATCGAAACCGGCCAGAAAATATTTGAAGGTGAGCTTTTGGTTATCTTAAGGGAAGAAAATACGGAAGTTGGTCAGAAGAAATTAAACCACCACACAAAACAGGTTTTATCTAAATTTAAGACCCTAAGTGGTGCTGAAGGAATACACGAAACCGTTAGCTCTTGGAAAGTTTTTTCCTCTAGCCTACCCGCAGCCCCAATGAATTTAGTTCGCAAGAAAAAAATGAAAACTAACAACTTAGTAGATTTTTTACCTCTATACGGACCCTCGATGGGCGACGAAAAACCAATGTCTCTCACTCACACTCGCCAAGGCGGAATATTTTCTATAAACCCATATGATCCGAAAAACCTAACCAACTACAATTCGCTAATAACGGGGTCTTCCGGTTCAGGAAAAAGTTTTGTAAATAATTTTCTAATGCTCCAGCAAATCGCCCGAGGCGTTAAAGTGTACATTATCGATATCGGCGGCAGCTATAAAAAAATGTGCGAACTTCTCGGTGGTCAGTATTTTGAAATTAACCTATCTGATAATTATTCCATCAATCCTTTTGAACTAAAAGATCCAACCATCTTGCCAAGTGGTGAAAAAATAAAAGGCTTAGTTTCTATTATTGAGCAAATGGTTGTGGACTATGGGGAAAAGCTCAATCGTTTTGACCGTGTTCAGATTGAAGAAACTTTGACTCAGGTGTTTGAAAAGGTGCGTATGGAAAAGGCTCCAAGATCACCGCAGATATCAGATTTTGCTAAAGCCTGTTCCCTATCTAAAGAAGAGTCGTTAGTAAAAATATCAAAGCTACTTTTTCCGTGGATTGGAAACAGCCCATATGGAAAATTACTTGATCGCCCAGGTAAAATAAATGCGGATGCGCCTATTGTTGCTTTCGATCTAAAGGGACTAGCTCAGTACCCAGATCTTCAATCCGTAATGATTCTGATTTTAACTAACTTTATCCTGGATCAAGTCGAAAATGATCGAGACACATCTAAAAGAGTTATCTTGGACGAGTCCTGGGAGCTTTTAAAAAGTCCTGCCGCAAGTTCCTTTATGGAGTATGCGGCTCGAACATTTAGAAAAACAGGTAGCGGAATTTCATTTATTACTCAAGGGGTTGAAGAGATTGCCCAAAGCTCGATTGGTTCGGCGATTTTAAATAATACGGCTACAAAGCTTATTATGCTTCAAAAGGGAGACACTCGTGTCTTATCCCAAGCCTTAAAATTAAATAATCAAGAAATGCGATTGATTCAAAGTCTTGAACAAAGAAAAGGGATGTTCGCAGAAGGATTTTTAATGGCGGGAGACACGCGCCAAGTAATCAGAATTTCCCCATCACCCGTTGAGTACTGGATTTCAACTTCGGACGCTCGGGACAATCAGTTTTTAGAAAAACTTAAGACGGATAAAAAAATGACACTCGCTGAATCGGTTTTTTATTCGGCAGAAAAAGCACCATTTGGAATTTCGTCACTTGGGTCAAATGAAGTTACAAATCTTCTGCAAATGGCGGCCGCATGAGAAAGATAATGAGTACTTTTTTAGTATGCGTATTAATAGTGCTTTCGCCAAAAACCGCACGCGCCGATATTTTTGGAGGTGACACGTTTGTTCTTACCCAAATTTTGGCTCAGGCGATTCAAACCGTTCTTCAGCTTAAGTCAATTTTAGAGACCGGCGAAGACACTTTAAATTTGACGAGGGACCTAAATGCCGGTGTTAGATCGGGATTAAATCTTATTAGAATCATCAATCCAAAGTTTAATCCAGGAAGTTACGGTGATCTTAGAGACCCTCAAAATGTTTTGCGAGCTATCGAGGCAATTTACGGAAAAACGCCCGACGGTGCGGACCAGGAATTAATCAGATCCCAAGACGAAAGCGTGGCAGAAGTCATCGCGATGAATCGAAATATTTACGATTACGCCGACCAAGTCGATAGAGAGCGAGAAAAAATACTATTTCATTCTCAAGTCACCAGTCCCCAAGGCTCGGCTAAACTTCAAAATCAATCTCTTGCTGTCCTGATCGGAGTAATGACCCAGCTTCTACGGACACAAAGTCAGATGCTGAAAATTATGGCCCAAAATACTGCCTTAGACACTCGAAAAGAAAAACTCCTATCTCAGGAGTTCAAAGAAAACTACCAAGGCTTATCTACTGGGTTTGGCACCCTGCCTAAAAATGTAAAATTGCCGGTGATGAAAGGAGGCTCTCAGTGATGCCAAATTTTGAAATTCTAGGTGAAATGATTAAAAATATTCACACAAGTTTATCACAGCTATTCTATGTGGCCCTACCGGTTGGGATTCTAATATCAATTGCAATTGGTTACTTCCAAACCGGTGCACCCAACTATGTGGATATTCTAAGGCGCGCGCTTGTAGCTAGTTTACTGATTGTGTCGTTTCCAGAAGTGTCAAATTTGATTTTAAGCGTGTGCGACGGGATTGCTTTAAAAATTGATAATCAAAATAGTTTTGAGACGTTTATGAAACTCGCCGAAGAAAAATCTAGAAGCTATGCTAGTTCTAAGGCGACGCTCCTTATAAAATTTGATGATCTTATCATTGCAGTATTAAGTTATTTTAGCTTTGCGATTTTATACTTTGCTAGATACCTAAGCATTGCGCTTTACTATTTTTTCTGGGTTTTCCTGTCGGCCATTTCGCCCATTTTAATTTTCTTTTATCTATTCCCGTCGACATCTGGAATTACTAAAAATCTTTACAGAGGACTTGTGGAAGTAGCAGCCTGGAAAATAGTGTGGGCGATTCAATCGGCAATGCTAGTATCGCTTTCTATCGGGAATATCTATAGAACTGAAGGGACTTATATCACACTCGTTGTGCTAAACTTCATTATTGCCCTAGGGATGATTTGTACTCCTCTACTTGTAAAATCCATCTCGGGCGAAGGGGCACAAAGCATGGCTCATATCTTAGGCGCATCTGCGGTCGGAGTTATGGCCGCAGTTCCGACTAAGGCGCTTGCTTTAAAAATGAAACTGCAAGGTATCACACAAACTATCTCCGGTAATTTAGGCCAGCGGTCCCAAGCCTTTCAAACTCAAAAACTAAATAAAAATAACAACTTTACCAAAAAACCATAGGAGGACTCCATTATGCAAAACACGACCAATATAAAACTAGAAATAAAAAAATATCCAAAAATGATCGAACTCTTCGCAAAAGAAAATTTTAACTTGAAAGCACTTTTGTTTTTTCTGTTGCTACTACTGCTAGTAAATTCTTTAACTATGGTCTATCTACTTAAACGAGGCCCCGAAGTTATTGCTCTTGACTCAATGGGCGCTGTTGCAAAAGTTGAAACTAAAATCACCGATCTTCAAATTCAAGAAGCCGCTAAAGAATACATTTCAGCTCGCTATTCTTGGACAAAAGACAATGTCGTCTTGCAGCTTAAAAAAGCCGAGTTTTTTGTACTACCAAGCCTAGTGCCTTCCTATAGAAAATCAATGCTTGATGTTCAAAAATTTGTTCTCGAGAAAAAGGTCACACAGCGAATCTATCCGAAAAACATTAGTGTAGATTTAAAAAATAGTGAAATTAAAATCACACTAGATCGAATCACCGAGTTTGATCAGCTTAAAGCGGCTACAGAAATGAAGCTCACCTTAGGATTTATGGTCGATTCAAGAACCCCAATCAATCCATGGGGAATATATATAACTAAAGAATCAGAAAAGGCGGCCGAATGATTAAACAGCTTTTATTTATTCTAGTTTCCTTACTATTTGCACCAATTCCAAGCCTCGCCCATGTAAGAAATGTTTTTCCTAAAAATGATGAGATCATTTTAGTTAAAACGTCCATAGCAATTGCCACTATTATTCAGTTCCCCGATTCAACTTCGGTGCAACTACCTATTATCGGTGATCAATCGGGATTTAGAATCGAAAAAAAAAAAAAA
>CAZCHT010000161.1:0-10785 GCA_964498705.1 uncultured Bdellovibrio sp.
AATGCTCCCACTGAACACAACGCCGCAAATAAAATAGTTAATTCAAACATGATCGGAATAAATGCGGGCAATGAAAACGGTGGTTTACCACCGACATTTATTGGCCAATCGTAAGCCGACGTATACCATGTAAGCGCTAAAGCAGATACTAAACCCACAGATCCCGCAATGAATGTAACGTATGGGATTGGTGAGCGTTTGATTCCGCACGCTTCTTCCATACCGTGAATTGGGTACGGAGAAATCGCTTCGAATTTTGTCATACCTAAATCACGAGACTTTCTAGCCGCCTCAAGGATTTGGTGTTCTTCAGTGAAAATTGCCGCAAGGCCTGGCATCAACTTAGCCATTAGTGACCTCCTTTATTATCATCTCTGCCTACTGGAAGCATTGGTTTGATCTCGGCGATCGAGATCGCAGGGAAAACACGTAAGTACAATAAGAATAATGTTAAGAACATACCGAAGCTTCCGAACAGCAAGGCGCCATCCCAGAAACTCCATGCGTAGTTTCCCCAGTTCGAAGGCAAGAAGTCGTTATGTAAAGACGTGATCGTGATAACGAAACGTTCGAACCACATACCAATATTTACAAAGATACTGATTACAAACATAACTGCGATATTACGACGAGCCCATTTCGACCAGAACACTTGAGGCAGAATTACGTTACAAGTTACCATGATCCAATATGACCAAGCGTAATCACCCGATGTTCCTGAAAGACCCGCACGATTCATAAACACGTAACGCTCGTAAGGATTACCTGAATACCAAGCTACGAAGAATTCCGAAGCGTAGGCATAACCAACCATCAAACCTGTTGTCATGATGATTTTGTTCATCACTTCCATATGATCCAAAGTGATGTAATCTTTAAACTGAGGGAAACCGATACGAACCAAAGTCATTAACGTCACAACCATCGCGAAACCAGAGAAGATCGCGCCCGCAACGAAGTACGGAGGGAAGATCGTTGTATGCCATCCCGGAAGACCCGCCACCGCGAAGTCGAACGATACGATCGTATGAACGGAAAGAACCAGAGGTGTCGATAGACCGGCCAAAATCAAGTACACCATTTCATAGTGTGACCAGTTACGAGCGGTTCCTCTCCAACCTAGAGATAAAACTCCGTATATAGTTTTACGGATCTTGTTTTTCGCGCGATCTTTTAATGTCGCAAAGTCAGGAACTAAACCGATGTACCAGAAAACCATCGATACCGTTGCGTATGTCGAAACAGCGAAAACGTCCCATAATAATGGTGAACGGAAATTCACCCACAAAGGACCACGTTGATTTGGATACGGAAATAACCAGAAATCTAACCAAGGACGACCAGTGTGTAATAATGGGAACAAACCGGCAGTCATAACCGCAAATACCGTCATGGCTTCCGCTGTACGAGCCACTGACGTTCTCCATTTTTGGCGGAACAAGAACAAGATCGCAGAGATCAAAGTACCCGCATGGCCGATACCGATCCAAAATACGAACGTGATAATCATTGTTCCCCATCCGTTAGGATGGTTCACGCCAAGTAAACCCATACCGTTGGCAACGATCATTCCCATAACGAAGATGTAGAATAATAACAACGTCTTCGCGCTAAGGAACATTGCCACCCAACCTTTACCAGGCAGAGTCTCTACCGGCTGACAGATATCATCTGTGATATCTTTCAGGGTTTTGTTTCCAAGAATTAATTGATTACGTTTCATCATTAGTGACCACCTTCGTGAGCAGCTGACGCAATTTGGTCTTTACCGTTATTTCTAATTTTAGCTTGGTATCTAACTGCAGGAGCCGCATGCCATTCCTCAAGAAGTGCATAGGATCTTTCGTTTTTGAATAATTTAGAAACTTGAGAATCCGCATCGTTCATATCACCAAACACGATAGCGTCTGTTGGACATGATGTTTGACATGCTGTTTTGATCTCACCATCTTTTAACGGACGGTTTGCCAGTTTCGCTTTGTTTTTGCCTTCTTTGATTCTTTGAACGCAGAAAGTACATTTTTCCATTACCCCACGTACGCGAACGCCCACATCTGGGTTAAGCGCCATGTTGCCTGGAGATGTAATTTTCTTAGCGTAGTTAAACCAGTTGAAACGACGAACTTTATAAGGACAGTTGTTCGAACAATAACGAGTTCCTACGCAACGGTTGTAAACCATTTCATTAAGACCTTCGCTCGAGTGAACGGTCGCAAGAACCGGACATACTGTTTCACAAGGAGCATTGTCACAGTGTTGACACATAATTGGTTGGAAAACCGCATGAGCATCTGTCGGGTTACCCGTGTAGTAACGATCGATACGGATCCAATGCATTTCACGACCTTGCATTACATATTTCTTACCAACAACTGGAATGTTATTTTCAGATTGGCAGGCTGTCATACACGCAGAACATCCTGTGCACGAATTCAAATCAATCGCCATACCCCATTTGTGTCCGTTGTAGGCGTGACCTGACCATACTGACCAAATTGGATGTTTGTGAATGATGTGATCTTTTTTAGTTTGATATTCTTTTAGTGTCGCTTCGACAACGATTTGACGACCTTCCATTGAATGGTGCGTTTGCGTGTGAGCGATTTCGTATTTTTTGCCAGTAACTTTAACGTCCGCTTTAGTGCCTGAATATAAAACTTGGCCTTTGTCATTAGTTTGAACTAACTCATACGAATTTTTACCGATGCCATTACCTACGGAACCTACATAAGTCCGTCCGTAACCAACTGCGATGGCAATCACGTCATCTTGCAGACCGGGCTGAATCAATACTGGCAATTCCATTTTGTCTTTGCCAACAGTAATTTCAATTAGGCTACCTTCTTTAACTTTCAATTTATCTGCGGCTGCAATTGAAATAGATGCGTAGTTGTCCCAAACAGCTTTAGTGATTGGATCTGGAAGTTCATGAATCCAACCGATGTTAGCTTGTGAACCCATACCATCACCCAACTGAAGTGTTGGATAAAGTACGATTTCCCAACCCTCAGTGACTGCTGGTTTTTTCAGATCTGTTAAACCAGAAACCGAGAAACTGCGAGCACTGTCAGATCCATCAACATCACCGATAGATCCTGTTTGAAGAAGATCTTGCCAGTTTTTATCGAAGCTGGCGCCTTTGCCATGCTTAGGGAAAATTTCTGTTTTCCAGAAGTTTCTTAAGTAATCATAATACGATTCAAATTCTTGAATACGTTTAGGACCCACTTTAGCTTGGAAACACCAGTTCATTAAAGTGATCTGCATGCTTTGCGTATCATACATAGGTTTGATCGCTGGCTGTTGAATCGCATAAACGCCAGTAACTAATTCCGCATCACCCCAGTTTTCCATTGAGTGATTTTCAGGAAGTACGTAGTTCGCCCACATAGCCGTCTCGTTCATACGATCGCCAATGTAAACGACAGTTTCTACGTTTTTCAATTGCTCTAGGAAATCCGCTTTAGCCGGTAAAGCGTAGGCAGGATTGATTCCGTGAATGATAAGTGTTTTAACTTTCTTGTTTTTCATGGCATCAACTAATGATGTCATGTCCGCATTAGAAGCACCTGACGTTACAGAGCGGCGGTGCTGTATTGTTTTACCATCATTTTCAAGCGCCGAGTTTAACAAGTTCACTACCACTTGAAGAGCTAATGACGTTTCAGTTTGAGTTTTCAAACCACCGGCTACAACTAATGATTCGCCTTTTGCATCCCACAGGTCTTTAGCGATTTCTTTCAATAAGGCTGGCTCGATGTTTAAGCCTTCCGCCGGATTACCAAATGAGTTCAACCAGTTCTTAACGTCAGAGTTACCTGCGTAAGAAGATTTACCTTGTTTAACAATCAGTTCTTGAGCTAACGCCACGGCCACTTTCAATTGTTGAGATGGCTTAATACGAACGCGAACGTCAGCGTTTCCGCCTGTTAACGAGTAGTTCGAATCAAACGCGATCAAACGTGACATGTTAGCAAAGTCTTTACGAGTTTTAGAGAATTGCTTAGTGAATACAGTGGGTGCAATCCAAGTTCCCAAGAAGTCAGCATCGATAGACACTGTCATTTTCGATTTATCGAAACGGTAGAATGGAAGAAGGTCAGTTCCATAAGACGCTTTTTGGCCCTTACGAACATCGTCATTCGCCATAACTTCCCACGCTACGTGAGTCGCTTTAAAGCCTTCAGAGAAATCTTTAACAACGGCTTGAGTTGATGGCGACACTAGATTGCCAGTCAAAACGTAAACGCCACCTTTTTTCAACGCATCCACGATCGCTGTATCTGCGTTTTCCCACGTTACCGAAATCGTGTCTTTATTCGTGCGCTTGTCATTGAATAAATTTTTCTTAGGCGCTGTTAAACGATCTAAGTCATATAATGATAATATGTGAGCTTGTGCGCGAACACTCGTTCCACCTTGATTTAATGGATTGTTCGTTAAGCTTTCCAATTTTACAGGGCGACCTTCGCGTGTTTTAATTAAAACGCCAAGACTTTCTTGTCCGTCAAAAAATGTAGATGTGTAGAAGTTAGGAACGCCAAACGTTACTTCTTCTGGTTGTTTATTATACGGTACGATTTTTTGAACAGGGCGACGGATACAACTAGCCGTCGAAAGCGCCATTGAAGCACCCATTAACTTTAGGAACTCACGGCGAGCCCATGGGTTTTTCGCGTCTTCTTCTCGCAAAGGAGACGACATGAATTCTGCATCCACTGTTTTTTGGAATTCAGGATCTTGCATGTATTGGTCAATGCTTAACCAATGATTCGCTTGATTTTTTTCAATCTTTGGACGAGCGGCTTTTTTTGCCGCTAGTTCCGCTTCATCGTGCTGGTGATCGTTATGATCGTGGTGAATTTCAGACATCGGTTACCTCAGATTAATGGTGACACGTAGTGCAGTTAAGAGGAGCTTTGTTTTCTTCTTGTCTATGGCAATTGATACAAAAGCCCATCGACATATCAGCTTGCTGAGAAACAACGGCCATCGTTTCAATAGGACCATGGCATGTTTGACAGTTTACGCCTTTAGAAATATGCGCCGAGTGATTGAATTGAACATGATCTGGCAACATATGAACGCGAACCCATTCAATAGAATTACCCGCATCATAAGCTTCACGCATTTTTTGGATATATGGAGAATCCGTTCTTACTTGCAAGTGGCAGTTCATACATGTTTGCAAAGTCGGAATGTTAGCGTGTTTTGAACGCTCAACTTGGTTATGGCAATACTGACATTGCATTCCCAACTTACCAACGTGTAGTTCGTGTGAATAGGGAATCGGTTGTTCGGGAGAATGTCCCGTGTTGTAGCCCCAATCTGGTTGAAACTTACATCCGATTATCAGCGACGTCAGGCCCACTAAAGAACCTAAAAAGCAAAGAGAAACAAAAGCTTTCAGCGCTCTCTTTACTTCTAACTTTTTGAAAAATATAGACATGAATTATCCTAAATATTTTTTAGTTTAATAATAAAAAAAATTTGTTAATGCTCTATTTAAAATACCAAATGAGCGATTTTGCAAGATTCTTTTTGAAAACCAATTGAAATTTTCTAATTTAAAACCCACTGCCAAAAAAATAAGCACCTCCCCAAAAACCATTTCTGCCCAACACTTTTGCATTTCCAAAATCACACCCAGAAAAAAGCAAAAGCTTTAGCCCATCAAAACCAATGTTACCCACACCGTAAACTCAAGAAACCAAAACTATCAAAAAGCAAAAACCACTTAGACAAAATTGCCCCGAAAAAAAAGCAACACCACCAAAACCACCCACCTCAAGATTCCTTGAACATCTACTCCAACAACAAAAAAACCCGCGAATGAAACTCAATCTCATCCACAAACCAACATCAAAGCGCCCACTCTCGAAATCCTTTTGAAAAATCTCTCACCAAACACCATTTGGGAGCGAGAGGAAGGGGTTGAGAGAAAAGTCGGCAAATACAAATCACTTTTAGGGCTTTGAAAATGATCTTTGTTTTTGGGTGGCTCGGGCGCGCGTGATGCGCGTTCCCGCCCGTTTGAGCCAGGGATGGCGTCCGCCCAAAAACAAAGATCATTTTCAAAGCCCTAAAAGCCGCGCACCACCTCGCAACTAAGACTTTTCACTCAACCCCTTCCCCTCGCTCCCCCTTGCGTTATAACTTTTTCAATTTCAGGATTTCGTGAAGGTTCACAAACCCTCAAGCCGAATCCAATACTTAGCCAAAGCCCCCAAAGCTCCTGTTTTCACAAGGGAATCAGAGATTGAAAAAACACCCGTAAAAAACAAATACACTTGGGACGAACACTCCCCTTGTGTTATTTCTTCGCGAGCCAATAGCTCGGGGTGAGCTAGAATTTAACAACTCTTATTCGGGGGAATAATGAAATCAATCATCGCAGCCGCTCTAATCAGCAGCTTATTATTAGTAGGCACAGTAATGGCCGAACCATCACCTAATTCAGATTGCAGCATCCGTCGCAACGGCAACTACACAGGTGAAGTTATCAAATGGAACCAATTCTTTTCACGTGTAGACCAATACTCTCGCAGCAATGGCTGCTCTGTAGGAAAAATCTCTTACACTGCAGAAAGCGGCCGTATGTATATAGATGGACGCAAGGTCGGATCTAATCTTTCTAATTCAGAAGTTGACCGTATGAAACGTCAGTACGGCTATTCTGATTATTCGTGCCCAACGTTTACTTGTGATGAAACAGGTTACAACTCTCCAACATACCCAACTCCTTATCCGCCAAGCTATCCACCTAACTACCCGCCAACGTATCCAGGTGGTAATGGTTCATGTGTAGCGAAAGTCATCGCTCATGGATATTCTGTATCATCAGCTCAGTCTAATTGTTCTGGTTTAACATCGTCTTCTGAATTGGATTGCGTATCGGCTGTTTTGAACAACAATTATTCACCATCACAATTACGTAGCACATGCAGTTCAGTTTCTTATTCTCAAGCATCATGCATTCGCAGCCGTCTGAACCAAGGTTATTCACCTTCATCAGCGCGCAACCAATGCCGTTACTAGTAGTTTAGCTTTTATTCATCGACGGATTGAACGTCCGTCGATGTGTTTCTCGGGGTTTGTTTTTAATTGTTCGCAGCCGTATGGTTTGCAAAAACGGGGTTATTCAATTGGGTCGTAAGCACAATGTATTTTCAAATATCAGACTAATCGCTGCTAGGCTTGCGACTGGATTGTTTTTGTTGATCACGCATTCTGCTCACGCCGTTGACACTCGACAATGGAACACATGCCGATCTGAACTCGCTGCCACCGGTTACACCGCTCAAAAGCAAAATGATTTTTGCCGCAGACCCAGCCCCGCACAGTGGACATGCGCTCAAACTATTCTAAGAAAATATCATTCACTGGAATTAGCTCAAGAAACGTGCTTAATTGCACGAGCGAGCGAACTTGGCTGTTTCAACCAAGTCCTTGATCGAAATTTTGATCCGTACGTTGCGAAACGCGTCTGTAAAATAAAATAGGAACTGGCCCCTTAGCCTGCAGCTAAGAGGAGATTTAATTTCTTCAAATTCAAATTATGATGAAGGCAAACAATCGCCAAATGTAAATTAAGCATCTCGAGCTTCTTTGAGGCTCACCAAATTCTTCTAAACAGGAGAAGTGTTTCATGCAGCGAGAGCAATACTAGCGCTGCACGGATTTATGATCAGAAGATCTGTAGAAGAATCCGGATATCTTAACCACTGAGTTCGAGAATGGGCTCGTATCGGATTTTTAAATCAAATGAGGCAGTTAAATTTATTCATGAGCGCCACGCTCGCAAAAAGTGAGCCTTGATACGATTTTATTCTAAATGCACAATAAGGGGCCAGTTCCTATACTTTTACTGTTTTTAATCGCGCATTGCGAATAACTGTTGTGTACACAACCAATAACAAGTGCGCTATTACGAAACCACTCACGTACTCAACACCACCTGCGCCAAAGCCGTAGGAATGCAAGCCAGCACCCAATACGAAATTCACTCCGTACCATGCCATGATCACTAGTGAGAACGTCAATACTGCGCAGGCGACCATTCCGAAATCACGCACCCAACCCACCAGACGACCGTGGATTACAGCTAGATAACCCAGAAGCGCGATTAACGCCCATGTCTCTTTTGGATCCCATCCCCAGAAACGACCCCAAGAATAGTCGGCCCAAATACCACCCAAAATAATTCCTGGCGCTAGAAACACAACACCAATTTGAATCGCGCGATAGATCGACATTACGATCGCTTTGATTTTATCTTTGTGCTGTTGTTCGCCCTTTAAGAAATAAATCAAACCTATATCACCCAATGCAAACGCCAAGAAGAAAGCGGCATAGCTTACAGTGATAGTCATTACATGAATCGTTAACCAGTAATTACTGCGTAGAACGGGTTCTAATGGTTGCAATGATGGATCTAAAACAACCGGTGCTGTATCTGCGATGATCATTCCGAATGAAGCAATTAAAGCACCCGCCATTAAGATAAATTTAAATTTATAAATTTTCTCTAGCACCGCCGCAAATACAATACTGCCCCAAGCGACCCAAACGACAGTTTCATACATATTCGTTACGGGCGCGCGATCCATTAAAAACGAGCGCAAACCAAAACCTGAAGTATGCATTAGGAAACCTACAATGACCAGTCCCCATGCCGGAACCATCACGCCGTGCTTGCTGGTGATCCAAGAAAACAAAATAGCCACAGCACCTAATAAATAGAAAATGTACGCCCATTTGAACGGATGAACGCGATTGTAGAATGATTCCACATCAATCTTCGTTTGATTCGCGTATTTTTCAGGACTCTCCGCCCGCGCTAACTCTTGAAACGCAGCGACCTTGGAATCCAAATCTTGCTTTGCCGTCGAGATTTCTGAATCCGAACGCCCTTCGGCCATGCCGCCGATGAGTGTGATAAAACTTTTTGTTAGCTCTAAAAACTTTTCCTGAGCCGGACCTTGCGGCATATCAGCTACAGATATCCACGCATCGCCTTCTTTCGGAGGCAACACCCGGATCATGCGGCCAGTAGCAATTTCACTGAACACGAAGTATTGATTTTCTAAACGCTGAAGCGCTTGAAAATAAGGTGTTAGTTTTTCTTTAGTCTCGCGTTTTGCGGCAAGTTCCGCACGCAATTCAGAAAACTTGGCACCAGAAAATAACTCTTCACCTTTATAGTAACGCTTTTGATTATCTAAACCTAAGCGGTTAAGAACTTCGAAATTGCGAACTTCAAACAGTTCCTTGGCTTGCCACGTTTGCGGCGCCAGCATCCAGGTTAGGATGATTTCATACGCATCCCTCTTTTCGTATTTCTGTTTACCGTATACTAGCTCTAGCATTTCGCGAGCGAAACTATCAAAGGGCTTGATACGGCCATCGGCTTGGACTGGCAGATTCCGCAGAGCCTCGCCTTCTTTTTCGCTGAGTATTGCCGTATGGCCTATCGATGAAAATAGTGATGAGAATAAAAATAGACCAACTAATAGAGCTTTCATGGCCACTCCTTAAGGGTTTTTAGCGTGCGTCCCGGTACCAAGTCGTCTGAAGTAAAATAAAAAGATAATTCCTAAAGTCATTATCAAAGAGCCTAAATATTTAAGCCATCGTCCTGGATCTTTATTGATAGAAAACACAGAGGCCACCGGTTTTCCCATTGGGCCATCTTGGAAACTGGCTTGATAAATAGTCAGCCCATTGTGCTTTAAAGGCTCGTTCATCGAAATTTCATGTTCGCCAAAGTCTTTGATCGTAACGACGGAGCGGTAACTCATCGCTCGCGATGTGCCTTGATATTTTTCCATATGGAATTGATTCAAAAAGATCGGGAAGCCAATATCAAAACGACGATTACCATAACTCACAAAGAAAGCGGCATCATCGGCAAAGAACTTCACTGTATCGTTCACTAACATCCAGTGTTTTGTTTTACCTTGGAATTCAACTTCAACAGCTTCTGTTGTTAACGGCGTCGGTTGCGAGCGTTGCTCTACCTTCCACTTTTCTTCGGCTCTAGGCAAATAACGTAGGATCCGTAATTCTAAGCCCATCCATCCTGTTGGGATCGATTGCCCTTCTTCGATCGTGCCTTCTTTACGTGGATCAATGGCATCCTTGGAAAACAAAGCATAGCGAATTTTATTCCCGTCTACTTTCATGTAGATTTCATTCACGCCGGTGCCAGCGAGAGGAATCGTTCCCAAATTAACTTTCAGGGGACCTAAATCAATGTTTACAACATGAGTAGGATTACGTTGCACTAACCATTCAATAAAATTGGCTTGGCCGTTTGAGATCTGAAAACGAATTCCTGCGCCCAACTTAGGATTATCTGATGCTACTGTTTCACGACTAGCAACGGCGTATCGATAGTAATTAGTGAACTTAACTCCGATTTGATCTTTGTAGACACTGAACGGCTTATCAGGCGTCGGCGACGTTCTGAAAAAATCGACTTCTTTTTCAAAAATTTTTGAATAGTTAGTTCCGTCGTACGAAGCGTAAACTGTGACATCTGTTTGAGGAAGACTGACGAAACGATTTTCATCACCGATACCCACGCGCATGCTGCCGTCGATACCAAATTGATTTGTGATCAATTGACCAGTCATAATACACAAGATTCCAACATGCGCACAGATGAACGAAATATGTCGTAATTTCCACGGCCAGCGATCCACCATCACGGCAATCAAATTGATGGCGAAAACCCCCATCACGATATTCATGTATATTGAATCATAAACTAGTTTTTTTGCG
>CAZCHT010000162.1:0-10733 GCA_964498705.1 uncultured Bdellovibrio sp.
TATAGCATTTGGAGAATCGATATCGGGAACAATTACTGTTAATAAAAATTCTGAAAAAGAAATCAAAAGCGGTGGCACTTTATTTATCTTTGCAAAAAACGCGGGTGGTAAGGCTGGAGACGGACAAATGCCCGTTGCCGTTCAACGTATCGCAGATCCAAAATTTCCCGTCAAATTTGAACTAGGACCAGAGAACGCCATGGTTCAGGGAACTCCGTTTGTAGGGCCATTTAAGGTGTATGCGCGCTATTCTCAGGTAGGGAATGCGACGGATAAATCTGGTCCAGAGGGGTCTACCCCAGATAGTCAGAAGATTAAGCCCGGTGTTAAGGATTTGAAAATAGAATTAAAACGAAAGTAGACGGGGCCATCGAAGTCACAAATAATACTGCCTGCGGCGGATCTAACAGGTACGTACCTATCTGAGACTGATTTTGAAATTTTACCTCAATCTGAAACAATACTGGCAATCTAGTTTTTTCAAAAAATGCCGATATGTAAGTCATGATAAAAAAATATCGGTGTTTGCCATTATATATTTTTTTGCTGCAAATCCTACTCAATATTTCTTGCACCTTGAATTCGAATATAACCTCTCTTTCTAAAAACGACTCTTCTATATTAGCAATTCCCAAACTTCAGTTTTCTGTTAGTGCTGTTGCTGTCGACGAAAGTTCTGGCTCGTTGGATTTGTCCATAACAATGGACTCCACGTCCACAGAAGATATTGAGATTTTTTATGAAACTAAGGGCACGGCTGCAGGATCCGGTGTTGATTACGCATTGACCTCTTCCAATCCCATCAAAGTAATGGCGGGGCAAAAAAATGCAGTTATTAGTTTAAACCTAATCAACGATGGATATGGGGACGCGGGCGAAACTATTATTGTCGAATTAATTAAACCAAACAATGCAGAATTAGATTCCAATAATAAACTGACTGTAACTCTAACAGAAACTCAGCCGAGCTTAGTTTCATCATCAAATAAACTGACATCAAATTCCACATTTAGTTATGTGGACCTCGATGTGGATTGGTCTAGAGGCATGGCCTACCTAAGCTCTAGAAAATCAAACATTTGTGTCGAAGCGGTGGACTTCAATAATGAGTCGGCGCCTGCGATTATAAAAATAATTGGCTCAGCTACCTTAAATGTTTGTTTAGGAGTAAAACTCTTTGATAACAATACCAAGTTACTAGTTTCCAGCTTGGGCAACAACAAATTGGCAGCCTGGGATTTGACTTCGTCTCCAGTGAATGTCGCCTCCTGGGCGTCACTGGGGGAATACGCGATTGGCGACAATGGCAAGCGTATTTCAAAGATTAATTTTACGGGAAGTAATAATTGGGAAATATATTCCACAAAAAGATTTGGAGTCATAAAAACAAATCTGCTTGTTACCGGATCTACAGGAACATTTACACTTCTTAATTCCACGACTTCAGGTTTGAGCTTTAATTCATCGGCAGTCATCGGCGATCGTTTTTTGGCACAATCCTTGTCGGGGACTGTCCAACCAGTCGGGATTTACAATTTATCATTGGTCAGTCAGACTTCACTATCCACATTGTTTTGGAACTGGAGCTCAGATTCCAACGCTGCCGGTGACAAGGCCTATTTAGGCGGTTCCCCAGGAGGAGCCTTTTTTGGTTATGTCGGCTCAACGACGACCCTATATAAAAAATTTATTTATGATAGCTCCTGCACGGTACGGAGCTCAGACATAGTGATTCAGGGAGCCAGTGAATATGTTTATTCCCTTTGTAGTAACGGTCGAATTGATGTGTTTGATGTGACAGATATTACAAATCCCATTTTGGTGAAAACAGGTCAATTGACCTCATTTGAGTCTGAGGCCTACGCGATTAAAGTAAAACCAAATTCAAACAAGGCCGTTGTCGTTACTAACAGGGGAGATTTTTTGATTCTTAATTTGGATGGTCTTTCTGCGACGAGTACCCAATATGCGGTTGACCCTTAGTTTTTATAGACTAAATTCCGAAACCTAGAACTGCTTTCACGTACGAGCCGCTCATATCTAGATCTGGAGTTCCAGAGATCGTCCCCGTAGTGTCTTTTACTTTTGTCCATTTCATGTTTTGATAGCCAGCTTCAGCGCCGATTCTGAAACCAAGTAAGGCTACGCCCGCCTCTAAGCCGACTGAGTAGCTTGATGTTGTGTCCGGCGAGAAATCAGTCGCGCGTACGCCTTCGGTCCATTTAATACTGTTTGTATGAGACATTCCGATCGTCGCAATTGGACCTAAATACATGAGCGTGTTTATCAAACGATAATTTAAAATCAATGATGTGCGCGTCGTCTGTGATTTGTATTCTAAGCCTTCTGAGCTAACATTGAAGCCAAGATTTTCATAACGAACACCGGCACCGATACCAATAATTGGAAAAATGAAAAGTGCATCGAAGCCAATACCAGCATTGGGTGCTACTGCGGGAATGGTTGTGGCACCGTCATAGATAGTTGCTAGGTCTGGTTTGCTGCCAAGAACTCCGTAAGTTAATCGCGCTTCTACTAGCGCTTGTGCTGAACTAAAACCGAGTAAACATAATAATAAAACAAAATTTTTCATGGGAAACCCCTCCTAAATCAATTCTGATCCTAGTCCTTTGTTACCATACGAACAATCAAATTATAGAAAAACCAAACTGAATCAGGTCTAATGTATTTATGGTGTTTGAATCTTTCTCGCATCCCGAAGAATGGGATCTGGTTAACTTTCGATTAAAGACTGAATTGAGCACGCTGAATCAAATTCGCAGCTACGTGAACCCATACTTAGCATTGCATGATCTGTTAATCAGTATAGCCCAACTGTATGCACACAAACGCAGTATCGCTTGGGTTACAGGAAATTCGCCCCTTTTAGAGAACACTCAGCCGTATTTTATTCGTGAAAGCTATAAGGTCCAAAACATCAAGATCACAGATCTGCAACAGGCGAACGATGGCGGGCAAAGTATTATTGAAGGCCTGAGCAAAGACACTCTGTTTTTAGTCTTCTTTAAAAATCATGCGTTGACCGGGGAATTATTTCCATACGAGAAAATTGAAGAGTGGGCCGCTACAAAAAAAATATTTTTCATTCTGGTTAATCACGAATATACGCCCGATATAAAAATTCAACCAACATCCTACGCCGTACAAATACCAAGTCCTGATTTAAGTTTGGTGTATTTACCTGAGCGTGCGAAGTTGTATTCGCCAGTTGGTCCTTACCAGAATATTCACTGGAAAAACGAGTGGCCGTCCAAATTAAAACGCACGACTCATTCATTCGAAGTCGAAGTAAAATCGTGGGAATCCAATCTGGTTCAGCCAAAGTGGGATTATAAAAGCCCGCGCTCTTGGGATCGATCATTGTTGCTGTTTGATGGCATCCACGGTGATTTGGTCGCAAACAAACTCAAAGAAAAAGGGTTTGCTCGCGTGCGATCGTATTCCGATTGCGTCTCTAATAGCCCAAAATCAATACGTTCGTGGATTCAGCCCGAAGTTTCTGACGAGGTTCTACGGGGATTAATTAGCTTGTCTTTCAATGACCTGAAAGATATTCCATCCAAAGCAGTGATTGACGAAATCGTCAAAGACATCAAATCCGATTCAGAGTGGAGTTTTTAGCGCCACGCTGACCCAGTGGTGAGGATCTAAAAACGTGGTGAAACAAACCGGAACATTTATTCTTTTAAGAAAAGTCAGATACGGTGAAGCCGATTTGATCATTACAGGAATTTCCGCTGCCGGAGAGAAAAAATCATTCCTAGCCCGGTCCGCTTTGAAAAGTCGTAAACGATTTGGTGGGGGAGTGCTAGAACCCTTACATCATGTAAAACTAAGTTATTCAGACAAATCGGGTAAACAACAATTGTCTGTTCTAGATGAAGCCCAGCTAATAAATGATTTTGCGGCCCTTAAAAAAGATTACGATTTACTACAGTTTGGCTTATTCGCTGTGGAATGTATCGCTAAAGTTTCTCAAGAAGGCGATAACATGTCGGACTCTTTGTATAACTTGCTAGGTCATTGTCTAAAAAATCTTTCGACGGAAAATCTAAATTACCAACTCTTCCTACCGATTTTAAAACTGCAATTTTTTCTCAAACTTTTGGCAGAGCAAGGCGTACTGGAGCAGGAAACTTGGATGCCGCCATTTCTGCAGACACCCCTTACACACTTCGCACGTTTGGAATCGCTTTCAAATGAAGCGCGGATTCACACATCCCGTATGGAAAAAATAGTGCGCGAGTATTTAGCGCATGCACATTTATCTTAGCTTGGTCTAGTCTAGTCTAGTCTTAAGACGTTCCGTGGCCAACTCCAGTTGAACTCCGTTTAGAGTAGGGTCAAGAAATCTTGAGCTTCAGTTAGATGTGGTAAACAGGTCTAACTACCGACAAGACGTGTATGGAAAATCAGAACAAGCCCGGTGTCATATTCGAGCTCAAAGAATTTCATCAACTGCAGGCGGCAATTAATGATCTAGCCCTTATTTGTAAAACCGATGTGCGCGGACAGATCGTTGGTGTGAATGGAAAATACGAACGCGTCACTGGCTACATGGCAGAAGAGGTTATGAATAAAACCCACAGAGTTTTTGGGTCTGGTTTTCACAATAGAGAATTTTATCAGAATCTTTGGGAAACTATTTTGAGTGGAAAAACGTGGAGTGGTGAAATTTGCAATAAAAGAAAAAACGGCGAGCTGTTTTGGCTGGATACTTCAATAGTTCCTGAAATGGATGAAGACAAAAAAGCGGTGGGTTTTATATCCATTAGTTTTGAAATCACAAATAGAAAAAAAACCGAACAAGATCGTCTGGCAGCCAATGAAAAAATATTTAGTTTGGGCTTGGTTGCCGCCAACATTGCTCACGAAATTAACAACCCACTTACGGTAATCAATCAACTGAGCGCGCTTCGATTGCAGAGAATGGATACCCAAGGTTATAGTTTAGAAACTGCAAAATCGGATCTGGAAAAAATTTATAGAAATTCGGAACGAATCACTAAAATAATTAAAGGTTTGAAAAGCTATTCAAGAAATGATTCTAGTGATCCGTTGGTTCTAGCCAATATTGAAAGTATAGTAAATGACATGTGGCAGTTTTGCGAAGATCGATTGCAAAATAAGAACGTCAGCTTCCAAAAAGAATTTCATTCTGAAGCACTTGTTTTATGTCATCCGACTCAGATTAGTCAGGTTGTTTTAAATCTAATCAACAACTCCATTGATGCTATAGAAAAAAACGACGAAAAATGGATTCGTTTATCAGCCGAAGCGAATGATGAATCCCAGAAAGTAAGAATTGAGATCACGGATTCTGGTTCAGGTATCCCCGAAGAGGTTGTAAAAAATTTAATGCGCCCATTTTATTCTACAAAACCAAATGGATTAGGCACGGGGCTAGGATTGTCGGTTTCGAAGAAAATTATTGAAAGTCATGGCGGAAGTCTTTTTTATAATTGCGAAAATAAAAATACTCAGTTTGTGATTGAACTACCATATGCAGATGCTATCTGCAATTCAGTTGCATCCTGATTTAATAATAGACAATGTGATTATCCACTAGTTTTAATTTATTTTGTATCATCTTGAGACCGTATTAATGTTCGACATTAAATTACAATAGGACGAATTTAATTTAAGATTTACCGTTAAAAACCGAACAAATACTATGACGTTAGTGAGAGTCTTTCTAGTCCTATTTTTTCAGTTTTTGTTAACGGGTTGTTTTTTCAATTCCACTATTACCAGCATAGCGCCGCTACCTAGCTCGTCTCCGTCATTACCCTCTCTCGGCAAAGTTTCCACATTTGAAAATGTTTCTGGATCTACTAACTACACTAGGACCGTCGTATCAGGCTATCTGGTCAAACAAACAGCGGGGCTGATATTAAATAAACAAATGGCTTCAACGCCAAATGGTTATCGTGTTTACCTTAATGTCAGTGGACGTATTACATCAGGGGAGATAAATCAGTGAGAAATTTATATTTTATTTTTAGTCTCCTGTTTAGTTTTTATTCCTATGCCAATAACCCGGGTGTTTCGTATCAAGGACGAATTATTAAGCCAGATGGCACTCCGCTCGAGGGGAACTCCGTTCAGTTTCGTATGCAAGTTCGTTCTCCCGGTTCTGAAAACTGTTTATTGTATGAAGAGATTCAATCAATTAATATGTCGGGTTCGTCGGGCGTTTTTGCAGTGACACTAAACGATGGAAGTGGAACGCGATTGGATACGCCTACCTATCAAGTCGATAGAATTTTTGCGAATCGAGATTCGATGGTATTGGATTCAACTCGGTGTTCTGTCGGTACTTCCTACGCGCCCAATTCTGGGGACGGTCGAAAATTTGTTGTTTATTTCAAAGATGAAAATATGACGGCCTATGAACCGTTGCCGATCATGAGTTTAAACTACGCACCACAAGCTATGTATGCACTTGAATCTCAGAAAATAGATAAGTTTCCAGTGAACACACTTTTAAGAGCCGTCGATGGTAGCGGTAACCCGGCGACAGCGCCTGCTTTGGATCCGACCCAATTAACAAATTTAAATAATCTCCTTGCCGGAACGTCCACTCAATATGCAACGTCGACGGCATTTAATACTGTGCAAACATTTGCAAAATCAGCTCCTCCTACCTGCAGTGTCGGTGAAGTATTAAAGTCAAATGGTACGACTCTTTCGTGCGTCTCTCCAACGGCCAGTGCGAGTTACTCAGGGATCACTGCGGCGACAGCAACCAATACGATTGATAATTTAAATTTTTCCCAAAATTGGAACTGGTCTACGGCAACAACTCAGAGTCCGATGAACATGTCCGCAAACGCCATAACCACCGGTAGTTTAATGAGTGTTGCAACGTCTAGCGCCTCTCTGAATTCCACAAATGGACTAATTAATGTCGCTAATACCGGGGCCTCTACAGCCGGGATTTTGGCGCGATTTCAATCGAATTCTACGGTTGGATCTGGGCTAACGGTTCTCACAAATGGGAATGTTGGTGTAGGAACGGCAATTCCTCAGGCGGGACTCGACATTGCGACCACCGGCACTTCAGGCTCTGCCATCATCGTCCCTCGAGACACCACCGGTAATCGACCGTCGACTCCCATAAATGGTATGGTTCGCTACAATACGACTTTAAACAAGATCGAAGCCTACGAAGCCGGTGCCTGGACGGGCTTCGCGACTAACTCAACAACAACAGGCGCAGCAATGATTGGTGGTAACGCTACCGCAGGTGCAATGGTACTTGGAACGAACACGAGCCAAAGCCTAGTACTCATGACCAATGGTTCATGGGGCACAGAAATTGATTCATCTGGGCATATAGGAATCGGCACATCGCCGGTAAGCACAGAACAATTGGCAGTAAGCGGTACAGTCCAAATCGTCGGACTCACTCAAAACGCGGGCGGAGGATCACTCACCGTCAACACAGGCGGCGCAAATATCGGCATCACCGACACCAGCACTGGCCTTTTTACTTCGAGCGGTGCAAACGGATCAGCAGGAACAACTCGGCATGGGGTTAAGTCGACAGTAACAGCGACCGGCGCAACTTCAACGAATATCGGTGGATACTTTTCTGCGACCGGCGCAACAAACAACTATGGATTGATCGTCGCAAGCGGCAACGTTGGTATCGGAACATCTGCACCGAGTTCTCAACTTCACGTTTTGAGCTCGTCCGGAAATTCCAAATTGATCCAAGATACTTTTGTTTCAGGAGTGCCGTATTTTGTCGGCAGGAACGCCGGAGGTACAAGTGCGGCACCAACTAACACTTCTTCAGGAAATACCCTAGCCACCTTTGGTGGTATTGGTCACGACGGGACTTCTTACTCGCTCTTTCCAAATGCCGATATTTCATTTGTCTCTGCTCAGCCTTTTTCGGGCGCAGCAAAAGGCACATATATGACTTTCTCAACGACCAGTACCGGCTCAACTACGAATTCAGAACGAATGCGAATATCTGCCTCCGGCAACGTCGGCATAGGTGCAACATCACCACAGACTACTTTGCAAGTTGCCGGAGTCATCTCTCCTGCGACAAACAACACCTACACACTGGGAAGTGCTGCTTACAGATTTACTGAAGTTTACGCTACAAATGGTGTGATCAATACGTCTGATCGTAGAGAGAAAAAAGACATCTATAACACTGACTTGGGTTTGGATTTCATTAACAAACTTCGTCCCGTTTCGTACCGTTGGAACACCGGAGTTGATAATGACGTTCACTACGGCTTAATTGCTCAAGAAGCGGAAAAGGTCCTAGTTGAAAGTGGTAAGACTGAAAAAACCTCTATTGTAACCTATGATGAAACAATTGATCGCTACGGAGTTCGTTACTCGGAACTTATTTCGCCAGTAATTAAAGCGGTCCAAGAACTTTATCGCAAGATTATGGGTGTTGATCGCCATGTCGCTTCGTTGAAAGACGAATTTGACTCAAAAGTTTCAGCTTTAGAACGGGAAAATGAAACTTTGAAACAGGAAAACGCCAAAATAAAAGAACGTTTAGATCGCGTCGAAAAAGCTATTGAAGCAAAATAGTTTATTTAGCTTTTAATTTTCCCAGCGGATGTGATTTTTCCATCGTCTGATACAGCTGGCTTAAATTCAAATGAGTATATTTTTCTGTCGCTGCTAAAGTCGAATGGCCAAGAAGACTTTGGATCACGCGTAAATTCGCTCCACTATTTAGTAAATGCGTAGCGAAGCTATGCCTTAATGCATGGGGATTCAAACTTTGTGTTAGCCCTGTTTGCACGCCGATTTTTCGAATCCAACTGTAGCCCGAGCGTTCATTGATTGGGGCATCTTCAAACACTTCATTTTGAAATCGGAAAAAAATAAATTCGTAATTTTTAGGAACGGATGGAAAGTGGTCCGCAATATATTTTTTGTACTGGCTCCACTCGGCCCAGACAAACTCCGGACAAACGACAATGCGCTCTTTTGCGCCTTTACCTCGAACCAAAATTTTTCGATCTGATTCGGTGACATCACGGACTTTTAACTGACAACCTTCAGAGATACGCAATCCCGCGCCGTAAAGAAATAAGAATAACAATCGCTGCTGTCGCTGGAGTAAATTATCGAGTGCCGTAGTGGCGTCGGGCTGGTTTCCCAGAAACTGCAAACAGGCGCTGACTTCGTCAAAAGATATAAAGTGGGGTATTTTCCGCGGTACTTTGGGAGAATGATAGACCTCGGAAAGAGCCGAATCAATTTTGCGGGTTTCATATAACCAGTTTAAAAAGCTCTTCAGAGTGCCTACTTTTCGATTCCGGGAGGCAAGGCTAAGGTGGCCGAGCGTCAATAACCGAGTAGAGAAGTAGGTTCTCAAGTCCGACGTATTCGACTTTGAACTTTTTACAGGTTCGAAAAATCCATCTAAGTCTTTTTTATAGGCTCGGACTGTGTGAGGACTGCAGGTTTTTATATTCTGCATATATTTCAAATAGTTATCTATTTCCTGAAAGGCCTCTTGTGGGGTCATTTTCGTGAAAATCCTAAAGTTTTTATAACACCGTGCAAAAATTTTCTTGCAAAAATTACTTAACCTAGACTATATTGCAATGCGTAAGTGACGCTGCATCATTTTGAGACTGGCAAGTCTGCCTGTCTTTGGGATTCGTCGTCACTGAAAAAATTATACTACTGAAATGACATTATCACACAAAGGCGGAACGTATGAACGATAATTCAGTTTCCTCGTCACAGGTCCTACCGACGAGCAATTCCCAAAACCAAGTGCTTTGGGGCAAACCAATAGAGCAGGCTAAGCCGGCTCATACGCTGATCACGCGTACAATTATTTACCAATCGGAAGCGATGGGTAACTTGATGAAAATGATCGACCGTGTAGCTCCGTCTAATGCCAATGTATTGGTATTGGGTGAGTCTGGAACTGGTAAGGAATTACTAGCTCGTGCGGTTCACGAAAAGTCGACTCGAAAGAGCCGTCCGTTTGTCGCTATTAACTGTGGCGCTTTACGTGAAACATTGCTTGAGAGCGAATTGTTTGGACACGAAAAAGGTTCATTCACTGGCGCTTACACTCGTAAGATCGGTTTGGCAGAAGTGGCTAACGGTGGAACTCTTTTCCTAGATGAAATCGGTGAGCTATCTCACGGCATCCAGGCAAAACTTTTACGTTTTATCCAAGAAGGCGAGATCTTCCGCGTTGGTGGTAAAGACCCAATCAAAGTAGATATCCGTTTAATCTCGGCTACAAACAGAGAGCTTGATCAAGAAGTTCAAAAAGGTAATTTCCGTGAAGATTTATTCTATCGTATCAATACGATCGTAGTAAACGCGCCACCTTTAAGACGTCGTAAAGAGGACATTCCTCTTTTGATCCAGCATTTCATGAGTTCATCACCACAAGCTCAGTACGGAAAAATGAAAACTATTTCCACTGATGCTGTTCAATTGTTGATGAAATATGACTGGCCAGGAAATATCAGAGAATTACAAAACGTTTGTGAACGTTTACAAATTCTTTCTGAAGGACACCAAATTGAGATCGGTGATCTTCCAGATTATATCCAAAGCCCAGAAGTTGAGATTGATTTCTTAGAGTATGATCCAAACATCCCTCTTTATGAAATCGAGAAAAAGTACATCCTTAAGGCTCTTGGTCACTTTAGCGGTAACAAAACGCAAGCGGCTAACAGTCTAGGTATTACTAT
>CAZCHT010000163.1:0-10573 GCA_964498705.1 uncultured Bdellovibrio sp.
AATAAATAATTAACAAAAGATCAATAAAATTAAAAAAAAAAATACAAAAAAAAAAAAAAAAAAAACCCCAATTAAAAAATTAGGGTTTCGAGAGGACATTTTAGACAAGAATTCTAAATTCCTTCTTTGTGGCGTTCTTCGTCATCAACATGCGATTGAATTCCACCTTTTAAAGATGGTCGATACGCAAGATGATTAATATCATATGTAAAGTTCGCTCCGCTCAAACCCGGTGTTTGCCACTCAGGTCCCAAACGGATGGCATCTACGGGGCAAGCGTCTTCGCAGTAACCACAAAACACGCAGCGAAGAATATCAATTTCATAACTGATCGGAAATTTCTCTACCTTTGGATCTGGATTTTCATCAGCCGTGATTTTAATACATTCAGCTGGGCAGTTAGTGGCGCACAACATACATGCCGTGCAACGGATGTTTCCGTCTTTCTTAACTGTTAAAATATGATTACCTTTAAACCGTGCACTGTACTCATACTTTTCTTCTGGGTAATTTAATGTCACCATTTGCTTTTTAGACACGATATTTTTTATCATGTGCTTAAATGTGATACCTAAACCCGTCAAGATTCCAGGTAAATACCACTTGCTGGCGGCTCCCGCTTTTTGAACAACGCTCATAATGAACCTCGTTTAAACACGAATTCGTTTTTCTTTCTGTTCTCTAGCATAACTTGGTCTTGGCGACGTTTGTTTTCTAGGAACGCTGGTTTTTCAATTTGTGCCGTTGGAACTGTTAAGTTTTTGCCAGACAATAAAATTGCTGTTTCAGTTAATGTTAATGCTTCGTGAACAACAGTCGTAGCGCGTTTGAATTTTTGTTCTATTCCAGCTGCATTGATAAATGTTCCTTCTTTTTCAACAAACGTTTTCAAAGGAACGATTGAAACTTTACCAGTATTTAAGTTCAATAAAGAATCCACTTTCGCAGAACCTAACCAAACTAAATGTTCTGCTTGCGCGAACAATTTAACGTGAGTTTCTAAATTATCAAATACCGCTTTGTTTTCAGGACCAGCAACGATCAATGTTTTGATTGATTTGTTTTTTAGTCCCGCTTCTAAATCACCCCAAACGCCTTTGATTTGGTGCTTATCAAGAACCTGCAACAAACCTTTAGTGTTAGGATTTTTATCACCGCGAAGTAATAAACCATCAAAAGAATCGAAGGATTCTTTGTTGTTTACCCAGTGGTAGATTTTAGAAATACCAAATTCTTTTACCATCGAGCTAACCATAGCTTCGTACTCTTCAACCGTGTACTGACCAGTTAGGACCAACGCAACCTGATCTTTTTTAGCTTTGATCTCTTTATGAAGTTCTTTAGCTAAAGCACCCGGAGCCATTTCTGTTTGTTCGCCTTTTTGACGAATAATACCAGTCGTGAAACGAGCGTCTTTATTTAAGAACTTATAGATGTCGCGACCTTCATCACACATCCAGTGGCCATTTACTTTTTCATTGTAAACTGGTTTTACGCGGAAGAAGCCTTCTTTATTGAAGTACACTTTAACGTTACAGCCAGTAGAGCATCCATTACATACAGTTTCTGAATCTTTTAGATACCACACGCGTTGACGGAACCGGAAATCTTTCGACGTCAGGGCGCCCACTGGGCAGATATCCACTGTGTTTAATGAGTATTTATTATCTAATTTTTTTCCTTCAACAGTACCGATTTCAGAACGATCACCGCGATTGAAAATACCTAATTCATTTGTTTTAGACACTTCATCAGTGAAACGTACGCAGCGCGAGCACAGCACACAACGTTCAGAATCTAGAACCACTGTGGGACCTAAATCGACGACTTTGTGTTTCTTAACTTTGTGTTCAGCCATTTCTGGATCGTATTTACCGAACTCCATGTATTGCTCTTGCAAACCGCACTCACCAGCTTGGTCACACACAGGGCAATCCAAAGGATGGTTGATCAAATGGAAATCTAAAACCCATTTAACGCCGTCTTTGATTTTGTCAGACTTGTTAGAAACTTTCATACCTTCTGTCACAACCGTGTTACACGCGATTTGTGGACGAGGGTTGCCTTCAATATCACAGATACATAGGCGGCAAACGCCGGCTACGCTTAATCCTGGGTGATAACAATAGTGGGCGATCGGCTCTTCCGTTTTGTAGAAGGCCTCCATGATTGTTTGACCGTCTTTTACTTCGACTTCTTTTCCATTAATGGTGCATTTGGGCATAGAAGCTTCCTCTCACTTTTGAACGACCTTCACGAACGTAGAATTCAAATTCATCTCTAAATTTAGTTACGAAACTCAATACTGGTAATGCCGCTGCGTCTGAAAGAGCGCATATTGTACGACCTTTCATATTGTCAGCTACTTTCACTAGCAGATCGATATCTTGCAAACGACCTTTACCTTCAAGAATAGAATGAGTGATTTTATTTAGCCAGCCCGTACCTTCACGGCACGGAGTACACTGACCGCATGATTCATGGTGATAGAAGTGCATCAATACGCCCAACATATCGACCATACATTGTGAGTCATCGATAACTATAACTGCGCCAGAACCTAACATGGTTCCCATTTGCGCTAAGCATTCGTAATCCATGGTTGCTTTCATAGCTTCATCCGCTGTTAAAACAGGAGCTGATGATCCGCCAGGAATAACCGCTTTTAATTTACGGCCGGGTTTCATTCCGCCGCCTTCATTATTGATTAGATCATTCAAAGAATAACCTAAATTCACTTCGTAGTTACCCGGTTTTCGAACGTTACCGCTTAATGAAAATAATTTTGTGCCTGGCGATTTTTCAGTACCGAATTTTTTATAAGCAGCAGCGCCATCACGGATGATGTATTTTACTGCGGCTAATGTTTCTACGTTATTAACGATCGTCGGTTTTTGTAAATAGCCTTTTACTGCTGGGAATGGAGGTTTCAATTTGGGCTGACCTTTTTGACCTTCCAAAGAAGAAATCAAACCAGTCTCTTCACCACAAATGTAAGCGCCCGCGCCACGGTACACATCCATATCGTGATCAAAACCAGAACCCAGAATATTTTTACCAAGGTAGCCAGCTTTGTAAGCCTCTTTTACCGCTTGTTCTAGAACTTCAACTGGGTAGTAATATTCACCGCGAACGTAGATATAACTTTTTTTCGAACCGACAGCGAATGCCGACATAATCATACCTTCGATCAATTGATGAGGTGCACGTTCCATCATCAAACGATCTTTGAATGTGCCAGGCTCGCCTTCGTCGGCGTTGCACACCAGATATCTTGGTTCATTATTTTTCGGTAAGAAACTCCATTTCATACCCGTCGAGAAACCCGCACCGCCACGACCACGTAGACCGCTGGCTTTAACTTCATCAATGATAGCTTGAGGCTGCATTTTCAAAGCTTTTTCTAGATTTACGTAGCCACCATTTTTTTTGTAGCCATCTAAAAAGCGAAATTCATCTAAATGGTAAAATTCTGTAAGTAATTTTGTTTCCATTATTTCATCCCTCGAAGAATATTCATTGCTGATTCTGGAGTTAAACTTTCATAGTACTTTGTATTCACTTGCATCATCGGCGCTGTTCCGCACGAACCAAGACATTCAACACGTGATACAGAGAATCGACCATCCGCAGTCACTTCACCTAATTTCACACCTAGCTCGTGGCAGATGTGATTTGTTAGTTCGCGTCCACCTTCCAGTGCGCATGAAATATTCGTGCAAACCTGAACGTGATGTTTACCAACTGGAACTTGGTTGAACATAGTGTAGAATTTAAATACTTCGTTAATTTTACTCACCGGAATATCCATCACTTGTCCTAAATGATGAATCACCGCTGTCGTGATAAAACCTTTGTTCTCTTTCTGTGCCACGTACAAAGCCGGAATAATTGCCGAGTCTTTAATTTCATAGCGAGCCAATTCTTTTTTGACTTCCGCTAGACCTTCCGCAGACAGTTGAAATGTAGATTTCGCAGTTTCTAACATTGAATCCCTCTTTATTTTTTATCTATCTAATTCGCCAGCGATAACGTTCATGCTGGCTACTGTGGCAATGGCATCCGCTAACATAATTCCCTTAACTACTGATGGGAATGATTGGTAAATCGCAAAGCATGGTGGTCTTACTTTTAAGCGATATGGGTTCGCTGAACCATCGCTGACTAAGTAGAAACCAAGCTCGCCATTAGCGGCTTCTGTTGCATCGTAAACTTCGCCGACTGGAGGACGTAAGCCTTTGATCACAAGCATGAAGTGATTCATCAAGCCTTCGATATTTCCGTAAACGTCTTTCTTTTCAGGAAGAACGATACCTTTATCTCGAACTGTGTAATCACCACCCGGTACGTTTTTGCAAACTTGCTCAATGATACGGATACTTTGTTTCATTTCTTCTATACGAACTAAGTAACGATCATAGATGTCGCCGTTTGTACCGACTGGAACGTCAAAATTTAAACCGTCATATCCATAGTACGGAGATGTTTTACGTAAATCTAAATTCACACCGCACGCTCTTAATAAAGGACCCGTGTATCCCCAAGAAATCGCTTCTGCCGCTGAAACGGGAGCAACACCTTGAGTACGTTTGATGAAAATTTTATTAGAAATAAACAAACGATCGATTTCATCAACTGCCACGCGCATTTCTTTACAGAATGCCATGACTTCATCGAACCAGCCATCGGGTGCATCTTGAGCCATACCACCAACGCGAGTCATCGAAACAGTTAGGCGAGCGCCGCAAAGGCGTTCAAATAACGTGTACACTTTTTCGCGATATGTGAACAAATGGAAGAACGCCGTTAAGGCACCTAAATCCACGCCGCCAGTACCAACAGAAATAATGTGATCGATAATACGAGAAAGTTCGCAAAGAATTACACGCATCGCTTGCGCTTTAGGTGGAATTTCAATTCCTAAAAGACGCTCGACTGTTTTGCAGTAACCAACGTTATTCATTGGCGCCGAACAGTAATTCAAACGATCTGTGTATGGGATAACTTGATTGTACGGATGAGTTTCCGCCATTTTTTCAAAACAACGGTGCAGGAATCCAATTTCGCAATTCGCGCGCACAATAGTCTCGCCATCCAATTCAGCCATCACACGTAATGTTCCGTGCATCGCTGGATGTGACGGACCGATGTTTATCGGAACTAGATTTTCATTCAAAACGTCGCCGCGCTCGTCACCATCGTTATCAAAATGAACTGGCAAAACATCAGTGCAGTGTTGCTGACGATCAGCTTCATAGTCTTTACGCAGAGGATGACCTTGGAATTGATGATGAGTTAAAATTTTTCTTAAATTAGGATGACCTTGGAACCGAATACCAAACATGTCATACGCTTCGCGCTCAAACCAGTCGGCACCTTTCCAAACTTTAGTTGCCGTTTCCACATGTTCGCCATCGGCTAGCTGAGTTTTCACACGCAAGCGACGACCATCTCGAGACGAAAACAAAGCATAAACAACATCAAACCGTTTTTCACGATTTGGAAAATCCACTCCGCATACGTCCATTAAGAAATCAAATTTTTGATTTACTTTCAAATGGCGCAAAACGGGGATCACGTCTTCTTTTGGAATTTCTAAAACATCATCACCTACAGCGTGCGAAAAACGATACTGATTGGTGTTGAAGTGTTTATCTAAATCACTTTTTAATTCTTCAATACGATTCATGTATTTGATCCTGCTTGAATAAGATTAGCTTCATAAGGATTTTTCCAGTTGTCGCGCCAAGGACGAGGCTGATTGGTTGCGATCATTCTTTGTAACAACATAATGCCATCTAACACAGCTTCCGGAGTCGGAGGGCAACCTGGAACGTAAACATCAACAGGGATAACTTTATCAGCGCCTTGGAGCACATGATACGCGCGATAGAAACCACCGGAGCTTGCACATGCACCCATAGAAAGAACATATTTTGGTTCTAGCATTTGCTCGTAAATACGAACCAAAATTGGTGCCATTTTTTCTGTGATCGTACCCGCCACAAGAAGTAAGTCCGCTTGACGTGGACTGAAACGAACAACTTCCGCTCCGAAACGAGCTAAGTCATAACGTGGACCCATAACGCTCATCAATTCAATACCACAGCAGGCAGTACCGTAAGGCAATGGCCACAATGCATTTTTTCTACCCCAGGCAACGATCGCATCCAATTTGGTTGTGAACGCAAAAGAACGTGACAGTTCGTCAACACTTTTATCGGCCATATTTTCACCTCGTTTTCATCTAGACATATAATGGTTACTTTAATTTTTCCGACCTGACAACCGGATTATTCAGACTAGTTCATTTGTAAAACTGCAGGCTTAGCTGCTCAAAACAGGATGGAAAAGTGGCGATGAAAACCGCTCTCAATTCGCTGATGAAAACGTATAAGAAACTGCTAAAAAGTTTCGCAATTGCTGAAATTTTTCGCAGAAACTCTTAGACAAACGCGCGTATTCGAACTTTAATGAGACTCGACTTTGATCTTAAAGTAAAAAACTTCGAAAACAAGGGTGTGTTCGGAGAAGGTCAAAACACAAGGAGGGTTCCATGAAAGCTCTATTTATTTTAGCAGCTATCGCCATCGCTATACCTAGTTTCTCGCAAACTGTGGAAAGCAAACAAATCAATTATCTAGTGAAGTTCAAATCGACTCGCGATCTACAGAGCGCGATGAAAAAGTCGGTTATGTCAGGCACCAAAGCTAGTGCCGACCAAAAAGTAGAGGTCATCACGGAACAAATGGTTCTAGTGTCTGGCAAAAATGCCGCATCAGCTCCATTGCTGAAAAATCAAAATATCGAGTACATTCAGCCCGATTATGAATTGGGTCTAATCGAAACGTTTAAAGCGGACGGCCAAGACCAAAAAGCTCAAGTAGTGGACTATTTGATGAAAAACCCACAGCTGATGAGCGCAGCTAAAGTTGATAACCCTTTAATTCCTCAATCACCAAACTCAGGCGCGGCTCGCGATCCTTTAATTAACAAACAATGGGGCATGCTCGACATGGGCGCAGCTCAAGTGTGGCCAGTGGCTAAAAACAACAAAACAATTGTAGTGGCCGTGATCGATTCGGGCGTTGATTACACTCACCCCGATTTAGTGCCCAACATGTGGCGCAATCCAGGCGAAACTGGAAAAGATGCTCAAGGCAGAGACAAAGCAACCAACAAAATTGATGACGATGGCAACGGCTATGTTGATGACGTCGTTGGTTATGATTTCGCTGGGAACGACTCACTTCCTTATGATAAATCAGTGGCAGCCTGGCAATTACTTTTAGGCGGCGGCAACCCCGGCCACGGAACTCACTGTGCGGGAAATATCGCAGCTCGTGGCAACAACGGTTTAGGTATTTCGGGCGTGGCTCCCAATGCACAAATCATGGCGCTTAGATTTATTTCTGAAAAAGGCACGGGCGTGACTTCAGCAGCAATCAAAGCAATTCGCTACGCAGTTGATAATGGCGCGAAAGTTTTAAATAACTCGTGGGGTTCAATGGGCGAAGATCCAAGTGAACCAGCTGAAAACAAAGCTCTTCGCGATGCGATTCAGTACGCAGAATCTAAAGGCGTATTGTTTATCGTAGCTGCTGGCAATGGCTTCAGAGGCAAAGGTTACGACAATGATACAGCGGCTCGTCCTGCGTATCCAGCCAGCTACCCTTACTCAAATATCATCAGCGTAGCTGCGATCGATGCGAAAAATGAATTAGGTAAATTCTCGAACTTCGGCGTTAAAACGGTTCACATCGGCGCTCCCGGCGTGAAAATCTATAGCACAATAGTTGGTGGAAAATACTCAGATCAACCCATTCCATTCTTAGCGGTTTGGGAAGGAACAAGTATGGCGGCTCCCCATGTTGCGGGCGCAGCGGCTTTGTATTGGGCGCAGTATCCTGACAAAACTATGCCTGAAGTTAAAGCGGCTATTTTGAATTCGGCAGCACCGATTTCTTCACTTAAAGGGAAAGTATCTAGTGGTGGGAAGTTGAATATTGTCAATTTGATGAAGTACTAGGCACACCAGGCAATCAGACCGGGTGCCAGGTTCTGGCCCCTGGGTCTTCGATAGAGCCCTCACATTTTTCCGTGAGGGCTTTTTTTATTATGGGTTACTTACTTTTACGTCTTTTTTCGATTTTATACTTCCTGAAACTATTAATATTCCGCGGAAGTTTTCTATTGATCCGACATTGCCGTCGACTTTTAATATACCTCTAAAGTTTTTTACTGAGGCTAAATCGCCTTTGACTTCAAGGATTCCTCGATAGTTTTCTATCACGCTTACGCTGGCGCTTAAGCAGCCTAAACCGCGATAATTCGAAACGGATTCGATACTTTTTGAATCAATCAGCGATAATGCACGCACGTTATTAATTTGATTAATCGACTGCGCACTGGCGCGTATCAACAAGCTACGGACGTTATCAATTTTTGAAATACTTTTGATATTATTTAAAATTAACAAACCGCGATGATTTACAACGCTGACTTCATCTTTGTTTTCAACTTTTAAAAATCCACGCGTGTTTTGATTACTTGATTTGCTTGAGCCTGGCAGCATACTGAATTTAACTTTTAGTAAATCAGCGCAGCTGACTACCATACCTTTTACATTACCGTCATCATCGGCATCCACAACGTCACTCGTATCGTTGTCATCGCGATCATCACAACTGCCGCCGCCTTTGGGGCCGTCTTTTGGAGGGATAACTACGGGTGGCTTAACATCACTGTCATCATCTGCATCTTTGGGAGGATCTTGAACATCACTACCATCGGAAACATCAACTAAATCCGTACCGTTAGCTGCGACTTTCCCTAGATCTTGGGTTTCTAAACCGACCGAACCATTTTGACCACAGTTCTGAAATGAGACAACCATTAAGCCTGACAAAAACAAATACAATATTTTGTGCTTCAGCGACATTAAAACCCCCATACATTAGGGATTGCAATAGCGGCACCGGTCGAAAGACAGCTAGTTTGCACCTAGCCGTCAACCAAACTAACACTGATAAAAAACTGTACATTTTTTTTTGTGTAACGGTTTTACTTATACGCTGGTATGCCGGTGATGTATTCGCCCAGTACCAAGCGGTGAATATCCTCGGTACCTTCATACGTGTTGACGCTTTCCAAATTTAACATGTGACGGGCACATTGATATTCGAATGTGATTCCGCTGGCACCTAAAATATCACGGCACATACGTGCATGTTTGAGCGCCTTAGACACATTGTTCATCTTAGCCATCGAAATTTGTTGAGCTGTGCATTTGCCGCTATCTTTCAATCGCCCGATTCTTAGTGCCAGGGATTGCGCCAGAGTGATGTCTGTTAACATTTCGACCAGCTTGGCTTGGACTAATTGAAATCCAGCGATCGGTTTGTCAAATTGTACTCGTGTTTTAGCATAATTAACGGCTTCGTCATAGCACGCCATCGACGCACCTATCACACCCCACGAGATGCCAAATCGCGCATTGTTCAAACAAGCAAATGGACCTTTTAATCCTTCAACATTGAGTTTGTTCGAAGCCGGCACTCGGCAATTTTCGAAAATTAATTCACTCGTTACCGAAGCTTTTAATGAAAACTTTTTTTCGATATTTCTGACATTAAAACCTTTTAAATCACGATCAACTACTAAACCAATAACCTTACCACGTTCGTCACGGGCCCAAACGATAGCCAGCTGACTGATGCCGCCGTTAGTGATCCACATTTTTGATCCGTTCAGCACATATTCGTTACCGTCTTTAATAGCCGTGGTGCGCATACCCGCTGGATTACTACCAAAATCAGGTTCAGTTAAACCAAAGCAGCCGATCCATTCTCCTTTAGCCATTTTAGGTAAATATTTTTTCTTTAATTCTTCGCTACCAAATTCAGCAATTGGGAACATGCACAGCGCACCTTGTACACTGACAAAAGAACGAATGCCGCTGTCGGCTCGCTCTAATTCCTGCATGATTAAGCCATACGACGTATAATTCACACCGGCACAACCATAACCCTGGATTGTTGAACCTAGAGTTCCCAGTTCTGCTAAACCCGGAATCAAATCTTTAGGAAAAATGCCTTTCTCGTAATCATCGGCAATTCTAGGCATGATCTCTTTGTTAACATATTGACGGACAGTGTCTCGAATCAGAATCTCTTCGGGCGATAATTCGCTGTTTAAATCAAGAAAATCGACGGACTCAAAAGCTTTCACTCTATGCTCCCTAGGTTAAAAATATCAGTTTTAGACGGACGAAAATCATGTTACGACTTTTCCCATGAACATCAATAATTTTGTTATTTCAGTCGCTACAGTCAACGGAAGCGGGTCTCAGTCCGCGAACAGCATTCTATTGAAATCTTTATTTCGCATGGGGATTCCCGTTGGTGGCAAAAATGTATTTCCATCTAACATCGCGGGCTTACCAACTTGGTTCTGGATTCGCGCGGATGAAAAGGGCTTTGTAGCTCGTCGTGAACACGCCGACATTTTTGTGGCTATGAATCCAACGACATTAAAAGAAGATCTAAAAACAATAAAAAATGGCGGTTATTTT
>CAZCHT010000164.1:0-10499 GCA_964498705.1 uncultured Bdellovibrio sp.
CGATCCTATCACCAAGTATACGGTGATGATTCATTCCTACCAAATTGGAAAAGACACCGATCCAAAGCCAGCCGAATTTGGTCTGTGCACAGGTGTAATCATCGGTAAAAAATCTATTTTAACGGCGGCCCATTGTTTTGAGAAAAGCAGCAAATCGAAAGTAAATGTGATGGAAGTCTATTTCACGCACACATCGGTCAATTTAAAAAAAGCACCGAAGTCCTTTGGAACTTTCATCAGTACGCATCCTTATTATAATGAGAAAGATTTGTCGCGCCATTTTGATTTGGCTATCGTGACATTAGATTCAGAAGTTCCTGCGGGTTATGAGCCAATTTCTATCTTACCGAATGATGTAGAACTTAAAGTTGGGGATTTAGTTTTTCCAGCAGGGTATGGACGGACTCAAGATTTGTCAGTGTCTGTGTCACCTTCCGCGGACTACAAATTAAACAAATCAGTGGGGTTGAAAATTCTAGAAGACTGGGGGACGTTTTTCTATATCGATCAGTCAAATGGTTCAGGGGTCTGCAACGGTGATTCCGGTGGTCCCACGTTTGTTCAAAGCAAAGGAAAACTGTATCTGGTTGGAATTACTCACGGGTATTCTGTGGATGAGGGTAAACAAGATTCATGTAAGTCACACGGGATGCTCATTAAGGTGCAGACCCACAAATCGTGGATCAACACCACAATGGCGAAGAAGAATTAGTGAAGGTGCTGTTGATCACCATCTAAAGTGATGTCGTCATCAGTGAGGGCCGGTCCGGTTTTTTTCAGCTCAATGATTTTCTCTAGAGTCTCAGCGTCATATTGCTCGGCAAAATTGTACGCATCCATTCCGCCATCGTCAGTGCGAGTTTCATTCACCAAAGCTTCATCTTGTTTAGATAACCATTCATCAGCCAACGATTCAAGTTTCGAGTTCACTGTCGAGTATTGAAAGTGAAGCAGATCTTTGCTGAATGAAACCGGTTTCCATAAAATAGGTAGAGTTTCTTCATATTCGGTATTTTCAAAGCCCTCTTTAGCGAAAAACTCAGAGAAGGTGGAATCTAAGAAATCCAGGCTCGTGTTTAGTTTTGAAAGGACTTGATCTTTGGCTTCGGGAACGTCAAATGCCAATTCGAAATTATACTGTTTTAAGCGGCCGTGTGGCAGGAAACCGATACGGACAAGGACTTCGCGATCGTAAACACGGCCCTCTACGATAACCTCAACGTCTTTAAGCTCTTTTTTGTACAGAGTCGTCAGTGTGGTGTGAACATTTTCTAGGTATTCTTTAGGAAGGCTGGTCCATTTTTTTGAATCACTTCGACGTGGCTGCATAATCACTCCTAGAATGGTCTTTGAGGAGGTTGTTCTATATATGAAACTTCCGTTTGACACAATGGGTTTTTCCCCATATGACTTTTTTTCCCAATCGTAGGCGGTAAAGCGTGGAAACTACAATCGAAAATCAGACATTTTCTTATACAAATCAAGATATTGGAAACGGTCGCGGCGTTTATATTTCAACCTATGGTTGTCAGATGAACGTAAACGATTCTGACCGCATGTACAGCCTTTTAGAAATGGCGAATTTCACGCCCGTGGATACCCCGCAAGAAGCATCCGTTATCATAATCAATTCGTGCTCGATCCGTGAAAAACCGGTTCATAAAGTTTACTCGGAAGTCGGTAAATACAAAAAATTAAAAGATCTAAATCCTAAACTGAAAATTGGGATCGGCGGCTGCGTCGGATCGCAAGAAAAAGAAAAACTTATCAAGAATCAACCACTGATCGATTTCGTTTTTGGTACAGACACCATCGATACTTTGCCAGAAATCTTGCAAAATCTAATCGAGCAGGAATCAAAACGTAAAGAAGAAAAAAGTAAAATTATCAAAGCGGGTTTTGCTCATCGTGAACCGTATCACGTGGAAACTTTAGTCCGTAATCCCGGCGTTTCGACATTTGTGAACATTACGAAAGGCTGCGATAATTTCTGTACATTCTGTGTCGTTCCGTTCACGCGAGGCCGCGAGAAAAGTCGTCCTAAGAGCCACATCATGACCGACATTCAAACACTGGCAAAACGCGGTGTTAAGGAAATCACGTTGCTAGGTCAGAACGTAAATTCGTATGAAAGCGAATGCGGAGCGAATCTAGCGCAACTGATGAAATCAATTGCTGTCGATACGCCGATTGAGCGCATTCGTTTTACAACGTCTCATCCAAAAGATTTCGATCAAGAGCTAATGGACGTGATTGCTCAGCATCCGGATAAAGTGTGCGAGTACATCCATTTGCCATTCCAAAGCGGTAATTCACGTATTTTAAACTTAATGAATCGTGGTTACACTCGTGAAGAGTACCTCGAGAAAATCGCTATGATTAAGCGAACGATCCCGAATGTGGTTTTATCAACGGACATTATTTGCGGGTTCCCAGGCGAAACCGATGCTGAATTCGAAGATACTTTATCTTTGGTTCAAGAAGTCGGCTATGAAACCATATTTGCGTTCATGTATTCGCCTCGTCCAAATACCAAAGCGGCTAAATTTGAAGATCAAGTTCCCGAAAATGTTAAGTCGGAACGTTTACAACGCTTATTTGATTCACATAATAAGATGGCATTCGAATTGGCCCGTGCCTATGAAGATCGCGTATTAGATATTTTAGTAGAAAAAAAGCATGACGATGATGAAAAACCACCGGCAGGTATGATTAAATACTCGGGTCGTAGTCGTCAGAACAAGCTGGTGTATTTTGAAGCACCGGAAACTGAGCAGGGTATGATTGGCCGCACGGTCAATGTAAAAATCACTAAAGCGTACCCGGCAGTTTTTAGAGGAGAAATGGTTGGATCAATCAACTAAAAAACGTTTAAAAATCGAATTTCCTGAGCTGACGAAAATGCCGGATATGGCAAAGATGTTAGGTTCCGGGATTCAAATGGATGAAACTACTGATGAAGAATCATTTCATCAGGACGATCTGATCAATTTGCACCCGTATGGTGTTTCTGTAGCGCCTGATTTAAAGAACACGTTCTTTTTCCTGAAGGACAAGACTCAAAATTTAACTCTGCCAGTGATGGTAAATCCTGTGGAAGCGAGTTTAATTCTAGCTCAGCTGAATTTGGCTCCTGATATGCAACTGGCGCAGCCTCATCGAGCAATGGCCGTCATGCTATCAACACTGGGGGTAGAGCTTCGCCAATGTGTTTTTGTGCAAACAAAGGGCAATCGCCAGCTCGTTCGACTGTATTTTACCGGCAGCAAGAGTGCGAGCTCTATTAAACTCTACGCTGACCAAGCCATGAGCTTGTGCATCGCCCTTAGAGTGCCTATATATGCGACTTTAAGCTTTATTAACAAAAGTAAAGTGGTGCGGGTTGAGTCCGACGGTTTAGAAAAAAATCTGATCGAAAATCAAAAAATGTTATTGAAAAACACCACCTATCTTCAATAGACTAGGGCATGTCACTCATACGCACAGCCCGAGGCTTTACACCGAAAATTCACACCAGTGTTTTTGTTGCCGAAAGCGCCAATATTATTGGCGATGTCGAAATTGGCGAAAACAGTTCTGTCTGGTATCAAACCGTTATTCGCGGTGATGTGATGCCGATCAGAATAGGAACATCCACAAACATTCAAGATGGCTCTATCATTCATGGAACATACGGAAAGTATGGAACTACACTGGGTAATGAAGTGACTATCGGTCACCAAGTTGTTCTTCATGGCACGACGGTGTCGGATCGTTGCTTGATCGGTATGGGTAGTATTTTGATGGACGGAAGTTTCATCGCTAAGAATTGCATCGTGGGTGCGGGTTCATTAGTGACGGAAGGTTTCCGCTGCGAAGAGGAAGGCTGGTTAGTGTTAGGTCGTCCTGCCAAAGCCATTCGTAAATTAAAAACAGAAGAATTAAATTTTTTAAAACAATCAGCTGATAATTATCGTTTGTACACGACGTGGTACTAACTGAAAGGGGTTCGCACTTGGATTCTACAAATATTCCTTATGCTTTAACGTTTGATGATATCTTGCTGCTGCCTCAGTATTCGGAAATTGTTCCGACCGAGATTACGCCAAGATCTTATTTCGCTAGAGATAAGTTTTTAAACACGCCGATCATTTCGGCGGCGATGGATACGGTGACGGAAAATAAAATCGCCCGAATCATGGCGCAACTGGGTGGCCTGGGTATCATCCATAAAAACATGGACATCGATAAACAAGTTCTTGAAGTTGAAAAAGTAAAAAAATACGAAAGCGGAATGATCCAAGATCCGATTACGCTGGGTCCAAAAGAAAAAGTTAGTACAGCATTGGCATTAATGTCAAAATACTCGATCAGTGGTGTGCCGATCACAACGGGTAAAATGTTAGTTGGTATTTTAACGAATCGCGATTTGCGATTTGAAACCAACGTCGATCAGCCGATTGAAAATATCATGACTAAAGAAAATCTAGTGACGACTCAGGAAGGCACGACTCTAGAACAAGCGAAAAAGATTTTGCAACAACACCGAATTGAAAAATTACCAGTGGTAAATCAAAAAGGTGAATTAAAAGGTTTAATCACAATTAAAGATATCGAAAAAGCGCAAGCGTTCCCAGGTGCGACGAAAGATTCGCATGGTCGCCTGTATGTGGGGGCCGCAATTGGCGTCGGGCCGGAAGCGCGTGAACGTGCTGAGGGTTTGATCTCTGTGCATTTGGATGTTCTGTGTATTGATACAGCTCATGGCCATTCAAAAAATGTTCTAGAGATGGTGAAATCAGTTCGCGCGGCTCATCAAGATGTAACGATCGTTGCGGGTAACGTGGTGACGGGTGAAGCGACCGAAGCATTGATTAAAGCGGGCGTTGATGTGGTTAAAGTCGGCGTGGGTCCTGGCAGTATCTGTACGACTCGTATCGTAGCGGGCGTCGGTATGCCGCAAATTTCTGCGGTGATGGAATGTGCCGCTGTGGCAAAAAAATTAGGTAAAACAATTATCGCCGATGGCGGTATTAAATTCTCGGGTGATATTTCAAAAGCGCTCGCGCTGGGTGCAAACACGGTGATGATCGGAAACTTGCTAGCGGGTGCTGAAGAATCACCGGGCGAAACGATTTTATATCAAGGCCGTACGTACAAAATGTATCGCGGTATGGGATCTTTGGCAGCCATGCAAAAAGGATCTAAAGATCGTTACGGCCAAGCGGATGTTTCTGAGTTTGATAAGCTCGTTCCAGAAGGTATCGAAGGTAAAGTGCCATACAAAGGTAATGCCTCTGCGGTTATTCACCAACTTGTGGGCGGCTTGAAATCAGGTATGGGTTACATCGGTGCTAAAAATATCGAAGAACTTCAGAAGCGCGCAAAGTTCGTGCAAATCACATCACAAGGCCTGCGTGAATCGCATGTCCATGATGTCAGTATCACTAAAGAAGCTCCTAACTATAGATTGGAATAGAAATGCAAACGAATGGGTTTTTAATTTTAGATTTTGGATCGCAAGTGACTCAATTGATCGCGCGCCGTTTGCGCGAGATGGGTTACTATAGCGAGATCAAACATTTCGCCTACCCAATAGAAGAAATTAAAAAGCACCAATATGCGGGCATTATCTTAAGCGGTGGTCCTCATTCTGTGTATCAGGACGGAGCTCCGTATCGTAGTGTTGCAGAGCTTGTGGATGTGGCTCCGATTTTAGGAATTTGTTATGGCATGCAGTTGATCTGTCATGACCTTGGCGGAAAAGTTGAATCAGCTAAACATCGTGAGTATGGTTACAAAACAGTAAAGTGGAATAAATCGCCGTTTAAAGATGGCGCTAAAGAACAACCCGTGTGGATGAGTCACGGTGATGTTGTCGTCAGCGTTCCTGAAGGCTATCAAGTCACTGCGGAAACAGATGATCACCCAGCCGCGATGGAAAAAGGATCTGTGTTTGCAGTTCAGTTCCATCCAGAAGTGGTGCATACGCAACGAGGCGATGAAATCCTTCATTACTTTATCGAAAAAACTAAAGCGCAAAAGAACTGGCAAGTGGATGATTTCTTAAAATCGATTCAAGACCGCGTACGCGCTGAAGTTGGATCGAACCAAAGTATCTTGTGCGCCTTATCCGGCGGCGTGGATTCCAGTGTGCTGGCAGTGATGCTTACGCGAGTGTTTGGTAAAGAACGCGTCTATTGCGTATTCGTAAACAACGGACTGCTTCGCAAAAATGAATTTGAAACCGTGATTAAGTCCTACGAGAGCCTAGGATTAAATCTGCATCCAGTGGATGCGTCGGAAGAATTTCTTGATGGATTAAAAGGTATTTCTGATCCCGAGAAAAAACGTAAAACAGTTGGTCGTATTTTTATCGAAGTCTTTGATAAGGCTGTTAAACGAATTTTAGATCAAGACCAAGTGGCGATTCATTTCTTGGCGCAAGGGACTTTGTACCCTGATGTTATTGAAAGCGTATCGACCACAGGATCTTCGGTGACGATTAAATCGCATCACAATGTGGGCGGCTTGCCTGAAAAATTGAATTTCAAATTGCTTGAACCGTTTCGTATGTTGTTCAAAGATGAAGTTCGTCAGTTAGGTAACGCGCTTGGATTATCAGAAGAATTAATTGGTCGTCATCCATTCCCGGGACCGGGTTTGTGCATCCGCGTGATCGGTGAAGTGACGAAAGAAAAGCTGGCGATCTTAAAAGACGCTGATGCAATCTATGTTGATTATTTAAAAGAAAAAAAATTATATCCAAAAATCTGGCAAGCCTTTTGTGTGCTGACTCCGGTGCAAACTGTGGGCGTAATGGGTGATGGTCGTACCTATGATTCGGTATTGGCTATTCGCGCTGTCACAGCCACAGATGGAATGACGGCCGATTGGTTTGAATTCGAAGCCAAAGATTTGAAAGAAATTTCAAGTCGTATCACGAACAAAGTTAAAGGCGTTTCGCGTGTGGTGTATGATATCACCAGCAAACCACCCGCAACGATAGAATGGGAATAGTAAATGTCTGAGAAAGTTCCGTTTGTACATTTACACGTGCATTCCGAGTACTCGTTACTTGAGGCCAGCCCACGCGTAAAACAGATCGCTAAGAAAGCCGCAGAACTCGGCATGTCGGCCGTTGCATTGACTGACAACGGATCTATGTTTGGTGCCATTGAGTTTTATTTCGCATGTAAAGATGCGGGCGTAAATCCTATCTTGGGTCTAGATGCGTATATCTGTGAAAACCGTTTAGAGAAAAAGGCGGACCGTGACGCATTCATGGGTCCACGCCGAATTGTATTGCTCGCAAAAAATATCGAAGGCTATCGCAGCCTATGTCAATTAAGCTCGATTGGTTATCAAGAGGGTTTCTACTGGAAGCCTCGTATTGATTATGAAGTTTTAAGAAAATACTCGAGCAATCTGATTGCACTGAGCGGCGGTAACCGTGGTGAGCTGGTTGATACATTCTTAAAAGAGGGTGCGGACGCGGCGGAAGCTAAAGCGGCTCGTTTAAAAGATATCTTTGGTGCTGATTTTTATATCGAACTGAGCCGTACCATTCACGGGCGTGGTTCTGATGTTGATAATTTCTTGATTGGTTTAAGTCGTAAGTTAGATATTCCGTTAGTTGCTGGTAACGACGTTCATTATTTGAATCAAGAAGACCAAGTGGCTCAAGAAGTTTTGATTTGTATCGGAACTAATAGAACGTTGTCGGATGAATCTCGCTATAGACTGGGCAGCAATGAATTTTATTTCAAAGCGCCGCATGTGATGCATGATTTGTTTGCTGATATTCCGGAAGCGGTCACCAACACGCAAACCATTGCCGACAGTATTAATATTAAATTCAATTTAAAAGATGCCAACGGTAAAGCGATTTACCATTTGCCTACGTTTCCTACTGAAGGCGGCAGAACTTTGAAGGAAGAGATCGCGGTTAGATCCCTTGAAGGATTAAAACTACGATTCGAGGAAGCTAAGCTGCGCGGGGAAGAAGTTCCTGCCTCGCAAGAGCCCGTATACGTTGATCGCCTAAATTTCGAATTAGGCGTTATCGATAAGATGGGTTTCAACGGTTATTTTTTAATCGTACAAGATTTCATTAACTGGGCGAAAAATAATGATATCCCAGTGGGGCCTGGTCGGGGTTCTGGTGCGGGCTCGATCGTAGCGTATTCATTAAGAATTACGGATCTAGATCCTATTCCTAACTTCCTACTGTTTGAGCGTTTCTTAAATCCAGAACGTATCAGCATGCCCGATTTCGATATCGATTTCTGTCAAGATCGTCGCGGAGAAGTGATTCAATACGTAACGCAAAAATACGGCGTGCAGTCAGTATCACAGATCATCACCTACGGAAAACTACAGGCACGGGCTGCGATCAAAGACGTCGGCCGTGTTCTTGGACTAACATTTGCTGAAGTGGATTTAGTGACGAAGCTAATTCCCGATAAATTAGGTATCAATTTAAAAGAAGCTCTAGAGATGGAGCCGCGTATTCAAGAAATGGCGGACATGAATCCAACAGTGGCAACTTTGTTAGATTTAGCTCAACGGGTAGAGGGCCTAGTCAGACACGCAGGTATCCATGCCGCCGGTGTTATTATCGCCGATGGCCAGCTAGTGACTCATGCGCCTTTGTATAAAGGGGCCGACGGCGAGAACGTGGTTCAGTACGATATGAAACATGCCGAGAAAATTGGACTGATCAAGTTCGACTTCTTGGGATTAAAAACGCTGACTCATATTCACTATGCTTTGCAGATGATTAAAAAGAATCATCATATCGATATTAAAAGTAATTTAATCAACATCAATGATCCTAAAATCTACGAACTGCTTTCACGCGGTGATACAGCCGGTATCTTTCAGTTCGAGGGTGAGGGCATCACGGATGCCACTCGTAAGATTAAACCGTCCAGCTTTGCGGATATCACGGCGATCACTTCGTTATACCGACCAGGTCCGATGGCGAACATCCCTGAATACACAAAACGTAAACATAAAGAATCTCCGATTGAATACTTGCTGGATGATACAAAGAAGGTCTTGGAAGAGACCTACGGGATCATGGTCTACCAAGAACAAGTTATGGGTATTGCTTCGATCATTGCCGGCTATTCACTGGGTGAAGCCGATATGCTTCGTCGAGCGATGGGTAAAAAGATCAAAGAAGAAATGGATCAGCATCGTATCCGTTTCTTAAAAGGGGCCAAAGAAAAAGGCCACGACGTTAAGAAATCAGAAGAGTTGTTTGAGCTAATGTACAAGTTCGCCGATTACGGATTTAATAAATCCCATGCGGCGGCGTATTCGGTAATCACGGCGCAAACAGCCTGGGTGAAACATCATTACCCTGGTGAATTCTTTGCGGCGTTATTATCTACCGAGATCGGTGATACCGACAAAGTCGTTAAGTACGTTAAAGACTGTCAAAAACATAATATTAAAGTATTGCCTCCGCATATTAACGTTTCAGAATACTTGTTTAACGTAACATCCGAAGGCGTGTTCTTTGGTTTAGGTGCAATTAAAGGAGTAGGTTCGTCCGCAGTGGAAGCTATTCTTGAAGCACGCGATAAAAAAGAAGGCAGAAAATTTGCGGGCCTTGATGATTTCTTTGAAAGTGTGGACCTTCGTAAAGTGAATAAAAAAGTGATCGAAAACTTGATCAAAGCGGGCGCCATGGATGGATTCGGATTCCACCGTGCGCAGTTGTTGTCGGGGTATTCGTCATTCTTAGATGCCGCATTGATCACTCAAAAAAATCGCGAGCTGGGCCAGTCTTCATTTTTTGATTTGGACGAAACGGCTGACAAATCAACTGTGCTGCCGGATCTTGAAAAATGGGGTCGCACAACGACGCTATCGTATGAAAAAGAAGTTTTAGGTTTCTATCTTAGTGATCATCCGTTAAATGGGTTTGAAAAATTAGCGGAAGTTTGGACGAACGGGAATTTAGGCACTATCGCCGAAGATTTACGTAAGAAAAAACAAGCGGCCGACGATGCGGGGCTGCCAGCATTGTCCGATCGTGATAAACGACGCGAGCCAAAACGCCGTGTGATTTTATCGGGAATCATCGCCGAATTTAAAGAAATGATTACAAAAAAAGGAACGCGAATGGCGTTCGCTAAACTAGAAGATCTGCATGGTACGTGTGAACTGGTGATTTTCCCGGATGTGTTTGCAAAGCACGAAGGGGATTTGAAATCGGATAAGCCGTTACTAGTTGGTGGCAATTTAGAAGACTCTGAAGGCGCAATTAAAATTATCGTCGATAATATGGTGCCGTTAGAAGACATTATTAAAAAATCAAAACGGGTTGTATTTAATTTAGAATCTTTTAGTGAGGACGAGCTTAAAATACTGAGTGATCTTTTGATGGAAAATAAAGGAAACACTCCGCTGACGCTAAAAATGAAATTGCAAGATTATGATCGCGTGATTGAAATTGACCATCCAGATATATCTGGAGTCAGTGTCAATAACGACCTGTTTGAAAA
>CAZCHT010000165.1:0-10341 GCA_964498705.1 uncultured Bdellovibrio sp.
TTCTTTTTCAAGGGCTGGTAGAATTTGAGACGCTCCCTCTAAAAATGGTAATGGCTGATTCTTTTCAGATGCATCTAATACATCACCATTAGTTGATTTTAGAACGTAATTAAATGCGAATACACGTTTGGACATAAAGAATCCTTATTGTTGGGTCTGGCTGTGGTTTATGAGTCCAACAGGAGACGATTAATAAGGTCTTTATTCAACCAACCCCCTTGAAAATCAACAAAAAAACCAAATATAATAGAATTAAGCTTAATATTAAACGGGGGGGAAATGAATTCTAGATCTCTGTTATTGAACTCTAGCTACGAACCAATACGGGTCGTTAGCTGGCAAAAGGCCATCATACTTTGGTTCCAAAACAAAGTTGAAATCCTTGAGTATCATAAAGATTACGCTCGTTCCGCACGGGACAAATTTCAACTACCTAGCGTTCTTCGTCTCAAATCCTATGTTCGTCTCAAGAATAAAAATGCAATTCGCTTTTGCCGAGAAAATGTTTATTTACGAGACGACTTTATCTGCCAATATTGCGCAGAGAAATTTTCCTACAAGGCACTCACTCTTGATCATGTGGTCCCCGCTTCTAAAAAAGGCGAAAAAAGCTGGACCAACGTAGTAACTGCCTGCCGTGACTGCAACCAGAAAAAAGCAAATAGAACTCCAGCTCAAGCACAGATGCCTCTTCTTACTATTCCTAAGGCACCTCAATGGCTTCCATTTGTGGATTTTGAATTCAGACATGGACAAATACCTGATAATTGGCTTCAATATTTAAATATGCAAGCGTCATAATGACGATTGTGTTGTTTACCTTTTAGCTGATTAGTTAGGGCATGATTTTTAATTATAAAATAGATTTAATTACCACCGAGCAAACTTTAGATTTGAGACAAAAAATCTTGAAGCCGTTCTTGAGCAAAAAAGAATGTGCAAACCCCGAAGATTTATTGCCTACGACAAAGCATTTTGGTCTTTTTTATACCGAAAAACTAATTTCAGTTGCGACTATATTTCCAGAATCAAATAAAGATCTTTATTGTGGATTTCCTTACCGTCTGCGCGGCATGGCCAGCGATATTAAATATCAAGGACAAGGATTTGGTGGCGCACTATTAATGTCCGTCATTGACTATCTTAAAGACAAGCGTTGCGATCTTTTGTGGTGTAACGCTCGTTTCAAAGCATTTCCTTTTTATAAGTCGAATGGATTTCAATTTAGCGGCGATATGTTCGAATTGCCTGATATTGGTCCGCACAAAGTAATGTACAAAAGGATTCTTGGAAAGTAGGGTGTCCTCATGCGTGATATGCAAAAAGTTTTAGTCAAGTATCTGACTAATATGATTGGTGAAACCAATGGTGTTAGTTTAATTGATACTCTTAATTTGTTACTCAATTCCGATTTAAATAAGAAACACCCTGAAGTGAATAACGAGATTAAAGAATTTCGTGAATTGCTAGATTTGTTCCGTACTAATAAGATTCAAATCAATCAATTGTTAGAACATAGTTTTTCAAGTGCTTTGTTCGATTTCTTTAAACATTTCCCGTTGAAATACCGTGAAGAGCATATTCATTTAACGGGCTCTTTAACGGGCGAGTTTATTTTTCCACGTTTGAAATCTCTGTTAGAAGGTCCGAACAGAAAGATCTATGAAGAACGCATTAAGCAAGTGTACGGACCGATGTCAGTACCGATTACTTCGCCGGAAGACATTGATAAATTAATTCGTTTGAAAGAAAGCGAAGGCTTTGCCACGTATTTAAAAATTCTTTATCTTCCTCAGCTTATTTTTATCAATAAACAAGTTCACATCGATGCGGCTTACCATATGGCGACCGAATTGTACCATAAGTATAATGTTGGTCACATTCGATTGAAATTCTCTCTGTCACGTTCGACATCAAGTTCGACCGAACAAATTCCTGGTGTTGGCGAAGTGAGTTCTGAAGATGTAGTGCTTGGTTTGTATGAGGGTTTTTCAAAATTTAAGAAACAAAATCCTGATTTCACCTTCACGCTGTCACCGTCATTCCGTAAAGAGAGTCATCATTTTAATAAAGACAAATTTAAATCTCGCCGTGAACATTTCATGCAGCAAGTGGATGAACTAGTAACGATGATGGACAAGTATCCCTACCTAGAATCCGTAATGACGGATGTGGATACTGTGGGTGATGAAAAAGAACTATACCGCAAAGAACACTTCAATGAATTGTCCGCGGGTTTTAGAAAACTCCAGTATCGTGGATTTAAAATTAGATCCCATCATGGTGAAACATTTCATACATTGAAAAAGGGCATTCAAGCCGTCGACAATGCCATGAACATTTGGCATATCGATACCTTAGAACATGGAATTAGCTTGGGTATTAACCCAAATACTTATTTCCATCGCCTATACCAAGAAGTGATTCGTAAAAATAGAGCTGAAGAAAAAATTGATCCTAAAGATTCAATGTATCAAGAGGTCAAAGAACTAGATTGGGGCGATAAAAAATTCGTTCTAGAGAAGTTATTAAACGGCGTTACCTTAACCTCAGAAGAGGAAATTCTATTCCTTAAAGCTAAATTCCATACGGCACGCGAAGTGGAACACTATCAACATGACGTTTTAAATCGGTTGATCCAAAAAGATGTCGCTTTGATTTCACTACCATCGTCGAATAATAAATTAACGGGTCGTTTTCAAGACTATAAAGAACATCCGTTTTCTTGGTGGGAAAAGAAGGGTGTTCAATTAGGCGTAGGAACAGATAACTACATCACTTTGAATACAAACTACATCGAAGAAATGATGATTTTGCTATACACAGATGCGGGTGATTTAAAAATCACCAAGCTTTTGATGGTAACTACGGGCGAAAATCGACGTCCTTACATAAGTCATTTATTGTGGAAAATGCATAAGCGAAATCATTTACAAGCTATCCATTCACCGTAATAGGCTAGGAGATATCTTTGTCTGAAAAACAAAATGGCATCCTGGCCCTAATCTTTACTAAAAAAATGCTCATTACATTTCTGCTGGGTTTTTCCAGCGGATTGCCGTTGCAATTGACAGGTGGGACGTTGAAGTTTTGGCTTTCCGAAGCCAATGTCGATATTACCACCATTGGCTATTTCGGTTGGGTAGGTATGGCTTACTCACTGAAATTTATTTGGGCTCCGCTAGCTGATCGTTATTCTTTTTTCGGGATGGGCCGTCGTCGTTCATGGATGGTTTTATCCCAAGTGGCTATTGCTATCGGGTTAATTATCGTCGGTGTATTGGATCCCAAAGAATCTTTGGCGCTTGTTGCGGCTGTCAGCGTATGGATTGCTTTTTTTAGCGCCACTCAAGATATTGCTTACGATGCCTTTCGTAGGGAATATTTAGACGACAAGGAACTAGGATTTGGTTCGTCGATGAATATGTACGGCTACAGAATTGGTATGTTAGTTTCAAGTGGTGTGGCACTGGGCATGGCTGCTTATATGTCATGGACTCAAGTATACTGGATCATGGCTTTATTAATGGGTGTTGGTATCGGGACCACGTTGTATTCAAAAGAATCTAAAAATGTGGATTACAAATCAAAAACATTGCGTGAATCGGTCATTGAACCATTTAAAGAATTTATTCAGCGAAATGGCGCCGTTTTAATTCTACTTTTCGTATTCTTTTTTAAATTAGGCGATGCACTGTCTGGTTCCATGCTCAGCCCATTTTACAAAGAAATGGGTTATCAAAAAGAAGACATCGCATTGATTGCAAAGACATTCGGATTGATATCTTCAATGGTGGGTTTGTTCATCGGTGGCATCACAATTTATAAAATTGGTATCTTAAGATCACTATGGACTTTTGGAGTTCTGCAAGCCTTGTCCACAGCGTCGTTTGCGCTGATTACCTACACCGGCCCTCAGAAATGGGCTCTGGCATTTGCCGTTATTTTTGAAGATATCACGGCGGGTATGGGTTCGTCGGCGTTCATTGCCTATCTAGCGTCGATTACAAATAAGAATTATACGGCGACACAGTTTGCTGTGCTTTCTAGTATCGCTACCTTGGGACGAAATTTCTTTTCAGGATTTTCGGGGATCATGGTTAAAGATTTCGGCTGGGAATGGTTTTTTTATTCGTGTGCATTGATCGCATTGCCGGGAATGGGATTGTTATATTGGGTACAAAAATCACATTCCAAAGAAGAGTTCCACACTACATAAGTCTAAGAATATTTATGTCGTTTGACCTCTAAATCGAATGAATAAACCATAAATACAAATAGAAAATGGAGTGGAAATGGTTTTTGCGAGAATGGCGGTTGTTGCTATTTTGTGTTTTGGTTCAGCATCCTATGCTGGATCAGCGGTCAGCGGACTCGGTTTTCAAGCGGGTCTGGGAATTCCGTTTCTTAGTCAAAGAGGTATTCACTATAAAGCATCTGATAAATTTGGATTTTCGCTGGCTTATAACGATCTAAGTTTCGAAGTCGACAACATAACCACCAAACTAACTATGCCTGAATTTTTAATTCACTATCATCCTTTTTCTGGTTCCTATTTTATTGCGGTCGGAGTGGGGCAAGAAACGTTGGATGTTTCGACGCTGGATTCTTACAATGGAAGTTTAGTCAGTATCAATGTGACGGCTACAACCGGCGTTGCAAAAACAGGTTGGATGTGGGGTTTTTCGAAACCTGGAGTCTGGTTTGGAATAGATGTGAGCTACATAGTTCCTTCAAACGGTAAGACGACGATCGAAGCTCCGGGAGTAGATTCAACCAGCCAGAGTTATACCGATGCTGTGACGGCCGCGGATAAATTTGGTAAAACCGCCTATAGCAATATCACTATGGCTCGCATTGGATGGATGTTTTAAACTATTTTTGACGACCGATTTAGCCTTCAAAATACTGTCGAAGATATAATCACTGGGAAAGTTTTACATTTAGCCCCTCGATAGATGTAATCGGTATTTGATTCAGTTGAGGTACCAACTAAGAGGTGAGGGCTTCGACCTCAAAATTCCTCTGAAATCCAGTAGTAAAATTAATCAGTCGTATTAGTTTCAGACGTTAAGTTTCGGTATTAAGTTTGCTGTGTTTCGGAACATGCTGAACACTTTTTATGTAAGTCAGGTGAGTTTTATTTGGCGCCTGATTTTGAAGACAATTAATGCACCTGTTGTCGCATTTTGCGCGCTTGTGATTTCAATCGGTGTTCATGCCGGGCCGGATGTATTGCCTGCCGGTATTAATAGCCCCATGTTTAACTACGGGGTTTTTCAAAATCTAGAGCAAAGATACGAGGAAAACGGATCGCTATGGAAAATGGGCGATCTACGATCCGTAGAGTACGACGCTAGCTATTTATCTAAAGTCAGTCCTGATGCCAAGAACCTAATAACAGCTCTTAATGCGTTTGGATTGAGTCATGGTCAGAGCATTAACTACGGCGTTTTAAAATTTGATATTGATCCAAGCATGCAATATTTTGCGCCAATCTATGCCTACGGTATAACTAAGAATTGGACGATCGCCGTCGGTGCACCGATAATTACCTATGCCGTTGAAATCGAGTTACACACTGTTAACTCTAACTTAGAATCGTATAAAGCCGTCTATCAAGGCCGCGTGAGTGATGATTTAGATCGTGCTCTAAATTTAGATATTAAATCCGAAACTCTAAAAACAATCGAACAACGTGGTTACAAACCTTTGATCAGTCAGAAAAGTCAGTTTCTGTCGGACGTGCAAATCGTTTCTATTTATAAATTGCAACAGACCCCATATGTAGACTTCTTTTATTTAACGACGGTGGGCCTGCCAACGGGACCGCAATACGATCCTGATGATTTGGTTGCCCTAAATACTTTTGGGTTGGCGAGTGTTGAGAACACTCTAGCGACTACCTTTAAAGGCGTTTATGGATTAAGTGCTACGCCATACATCGGTTACCAGTATGTATTGCCAGATTCAATCACAGCGCGGGTTCCATTGAATGATGATGACAATTTACCGGATGTGAGCCAGAAAGAAAATGTTCATCGCAGTACGGGTGGCAAATGGGTATTTAAATCGGAAGGCGAATGGAAGGCCAGTGATGCGCTAACATTCAGCTCGGCGTACACTCAAAATCAGAAAGCGGCCGATTCGTTTTCTGGTGATAAAGGTACACGCTACGATTTGTTGAGTAAAAACACGTATGCGCGTGAAGAAATCTATTCGATGAAAGTTTCGTTTAACACAGTGAAAGCCTATTTTAAAAAGAAAGCTTTATTTCCGTACGTAGTGTATTACGAATTTAGCGATTTATTTAAAGGCGAGAACGTAAATCGTCGGACGTTACATGAACTCAACTTTAAAATGTTTTTTTAACCAGGCTGGAAAATATTAAATGAAACTGTTTCTTAGATGTTTAGTATTATTGTCCTTTATGACTTCTGGATGTTCACCACATCTAGAGAATAAGGATTTTAATTCGCCCCTTATGGATTTGCGGCCGGATATGGAAAACGACCGAGAATTCGCCAAACTGTTGCAACAGGCGAGTCAGTTTGAATTACAATGGAAAGGCTCTATCCCGTCATCTGAAGTTCACGAAGTTATTCAAGGCTTGCTTGATATGGCCGAGAAAACTAAAAATGCTAAACTTAAAGCAACCGCACTGAGTTTATATAAAAAATATTATGCCGAAAATATTGGCACTCAGGTTTCTTTTTTCAAGACTCCCTATTACGAAATATTCCAAACGGAAGCCTTGCCGGGCGTTCGCGAAGGAATGGACGATGCTTTGAAACAAATCGATGCCGGTTTGATCACGGTAAAGAAAAAAGTAAAAAATTTAAAAGAAAACTACGAATGGCCGAAGAAAGCTAAATTTACAGAGTCTATCGCGTTGCTCGAAGGGTTTCTGAACACGTTTCTAGATTCTGTTCCTAAGCTTAAACTAATGAAAGACTTTGAAGTAGCACTAGTTGACGAAGTAAAAAGCGAGCGCGATCTCAACGCCGACTATTTGAAAAAAGAATGGAAATTAATTGATGAGACTAAAACTCTGACTAATATGCTGAATATTTTGGAAGAGATGGTTAAAGAATTCGAAATTCCATTGGATAAAGAAACTCAAGACAAAATTCAATCGGGTCGCTTGTTAGCAGAAAAAATCAATGCGATCACTGATGAGACAACGGCATTCTCGGCAGTGGTTGGCGTTTGGTTGACTCTGGGTCCTAAAGAGCGCGAGTTATATTTCACTCCGATTTCGGCGGCCTTGTTCAAATTTTTAAGTGGCAAAAAAGATCAGGACTTGGTCTGCCTGGTTGATACGACATGCCCGAAATTTTTCTCGGCGATAATTCGTGATTTTGCGATTTTGCCTCAACTGAAAAAATTCGGACCAGACAAAATCAAAGTTACGCTGAATGAAAAAACTCACGGCTATGTTCTCGAGATTCTAGAAGAGCGTCTGTTGAGTGTTGTTCTTAATTTAGATGCGAGAGTGGAAAAGAAAGTGACTAAGAACGTTGTGAAAGCCAAGGCCGAGCTTGAGAAAACTCGTCGAAATGCTCAAGGTTTTACAAAAGAGAAGTTCTTGAAATGGCTGACGGCAAACATGGGTTTCAAGAGTGAAATGTCATTAGCTTATGAAAATGCAACTGTGAATGTTGATATTGTGAAAAAAGTAGTAACGTTCAAGCCGCCGTCGACAAAGAAATCTTTGGTTTCATCTAAATCAATCGGCGCCTCGCTGGCTTCGAATGCAAAAATATTTGATGCTGGTTTGTTAGCGGATTCGGCACTTCGTAAACCCGTGATTGAGCAAATCAATAGGATCATGGGCTTTGGCGGCGTACCGGGTAAACCAGCGCCGACAAAAGGTATTGTGAAGAGTTTTGAAAATGATCTTACGCCGTATGATGTTGGTAATGCTATTGATAGTGTGGCTTCCTATGGCGTTGTGGATTTAACAGAATTGTCTTCGCCGTATTTACGCAAAGAAGTGAATGATGCTGCCAATATTTCAGCGGACGCTCAGATTGAAATAGGCAATGGATTATTATCAACAATGAAATACCTGCGTGATTGGGAAAAGAATTCGTTTGATAAATCAATGGGTAGTTTCAAAGCCACTTCTGTATTCGGCGCCGATGCAGGCGGTAGTGGTGATGGAACCATGTTATTCAATAAAACGGATTTCTTTGGCTTAACGGCAGCTCAGTTTATTAACTGGATTGCTAATTTAACAAAGAAGTTTTCTCAGCTGGGCTTAGTTACCAACGAAGGCGAAGTCGTTTGGATGAATGATTACACGAAAAACAAAGACAAAACATTTTTGTTTGGTGTGTACGTGGATATCGTGAACGGACAAAGATCTCCAGAAGTTTCTATCAAACCGATCGTAAAAGTAATTCGCTTACTTAAAAATATTCAAGGCGTGATCGATGGGATTGAAAAAACTAAATTTAAAGAATTGCTGAAGAAAGATAAAAGCGATCCAGAATGCCGCGATTTAAATTCTCCGAATTGCCCGTCGCTGGCCCAAGTTCTTGGTCGACGAATTAACGAAGTGAAAAAAATCTTGGTTCCACTGGGTAATACGATCGCAACTAAGTATAGAAACCAGAAGGAAAGCGCTGTGCCGGGCTTAGCTGCCGGTGTGATCACGTTACCGGGAATGGAAAAAGTAGACAGTGACCCTGAATTAATGGATCAACTATTAGTCATTGAAGGGCTTTTAGAAGTTTACGACTCAACTAAAATTGAAACGTATCTGTGGTCAGCGAAAGAAACTTTCTTCTTGCTGCAAAAGTACTACAACCCGAAAACTAACTTCTTTGATATGGATTTAAAAGTTGCTAACGTACCGGTATTAATACAGATGCTTAGAACTTTCCGTTTGATGGCTCCACATCTGCCGGATACAGAACGTATTATATTGATCGAGAAACTTAAAATCTGGGAATATAGCCTAGAAAAGTTGCAGTAGGCGCGGCTCTCGTTACCAATATAAAAATATCTTATAGAACCCAGCGATTTAATTGGTTTGTCTTTTCTTTTGGAAAAGCACATGTTGTGCCCACTTCAGCCTCTTCCTAGAGAGGCATGATTGAATTTTCCGGGGGGAATATGAAATCAATTTTATTAGGGTTAGTATTATTAGTGGGCTTCAACATCAACAGCGCAAAGACTGTGGAAACTCCAGAGTTATTAGCAGCACCGCATGTTCACGGACCAGGTTGCGGATTCTTTCCAGCGAATAACTTAAGAATTCCAGTTCGCCCAACGGGACAAATGAGCGAGCTTCAGTTCAAGCGTGTATTGCAAGTCGTAGCTCAAGTGTACGATCCTATATTTCGCCAGAACGGTCGCGCAAAGTTAGCACTTTTCCCAAGATGGACTGATGACACAGTCAATGCGTACGCATTTATTTGTAACGATGCTAAATTAATCGGAACACCAAATTACCCACCAGAATGTGCTCGTATGCAAACGTCTCCGGGCATTTTTACGCCGATTTCGGTTGTATCGATGTTTGGTGGTTTAGCTCGCCATCCATTGATGACTCAAGAAGGGCTTGTGCTGGTGGCCTGCCATGAAATCGGTCATCATTTAGCGGGATACCCTCGATACCGCGGAAATTCGGAGTGGGCTTCGGTTGAAGGTCAGTCGGACTATTTCGCGACATCAAAATGTGCACGTAAAGTTTTTAAAGCCATTGGTGGCAACGCGGTTTGGGCTCAGCGCGCGCCGGTTACGTTTGAAGTTAGAAATTCCTGCGTGAATGCATTTGGAGTTAATTCAGAAGCCTCGGGAATCTGCATGAGATCTGCTATGGCCGGTTTAGCTTTAGCTAGAACTTTGGGCTCATTAAAAGGCGATCCAAAAGCAATCAATTTTCCTAATGTGGACAAGTCAATCGTAGCAACAACATTCGAAGGCCACCCAGCGGCTCAATGCCGACTTGATACTTACGTAGCGGGCGCTACCTGCCGCGTACCTGATACTGAAGATTTCAACGCAGCCGAACCAAGAAAAGGTTCATGCGGCCCAGGTAAGGTAGAATCAAACGGCTACCGCCCCCGTTGCTGGTACCGTCCACAGACGGCAATCGGAAGCTAATCAAGCCAGCCAAAAAATACTTCACAAAATAATGTTGAGTAAAATCCAAAAGAATATTAAAAAAACTCTCCGACTAAATTAAAAACGGAGGGTTGGCCGAGTGGCTGAAGGCGCTCGCTTGGAAAGCGAGTTTACTCCAAAAGAGTAACGCGAGTTCGAATCTCGCATCCTCCGCCACTTTCTGATAAAGAAAGTGGAATTCAAGAGATAGAAAAAGCCTAAGCC
>CAZCHT010000166.1:0-10309 GCA_964498705.1 uncultured Bdellovibrio sp.
TCAAATTATCGAATCGAACAAAGCAGCACTTAAGGTGAAAATCGGTGATTTAGAAAAAGTACGGGCTGAGCTCTTGGCGGAAAACCAAATCTTAAAAGCCAAGCTTGAATTTGCGCCGGATATCCCAAGGCCATCAGAGACACAGGATGCGGATAAAAAGGGTGTTTTAGATAGCGATTTATTCTAGTTTTTCGTGGCCAAAAATTGAAAAATAATAAGAAAAATCATATACATACAAAAATACATCGGGGGGGGGGTAAAGCGTTTTAAGTAAAGCCCCAAACTTGCCGATAAGTTATATGTATGAAAAACAAGATTGCAGGTTTGTGCCGATTTTTATTTTCTGTGATGGGTGCTTTGGCCGTTTCGGGTTGCTCATGGGAAAGTACCATTACTGATAAATCAACTGGGCTTTCAAGTTTAAGTGCGTGTTCGCCAGACCAAATTCTTTCAGGTCAGTGCGCGGCGGATGCTGGTCAGATCGTCACCTCAACGATGGGATCAAACGTTACGTCTTGGAGTAATGCTGGATCGGGGACGACGGTAATCAGCAGTATTTCGGACGGGTATTATCAATCAAAGCAGTGTAGTTTTGAAGATTTAGATTTAACACCAGCCAATATTGCAAATGGCATTAATGTTTTTGGAGTTTTAGGGACCGCGAGCGGGCCGTATGCGGCTTGTACGGATGACGTTTTGAACGCAGCCCAGTGTTCGACTGCTGCCAGCAGATATGTTTACACAGCAGCATATGGTGGCCGTAATGCCACCTGTTCTGCGGGGCTAAATGCAGCTGCTTGTTGGACCAATGCGATTAATCAATACACGACAAGCACAGCTGGAGCTAACGTGAATGGCGCTGATGGATCACTATCGGCGACCATTCCGTCTGGGTATTACGCAGGGACCGAAACGGCCACGATGAGTGATACTGATTTGGTGGCTGGAAATATTAGAACTGGGATTACTCTTTTTGGTGTAAATGGAACTTTATCGTTTTCTCATTTAACGGCATCAAGCGCTTTAAGAGATCCTGGCGTTAAAGTGATTCCGAATTTAACAGATCTTGCAACAACATCGGCGCAGTTAACTTTAAACAATGAAAACACGCTCTATGCTGGTGCGGATTTACCAACAACTGGTGGTTATAACTACCGTGATGTGCCTTCGATGGCGGTTGATGATGAAGGTTATTACGGAACCAATTGTAAATATGCTCCGCGCCCAAGTTCTAACTGTGGAACATCACAAGCAACACTTGCTCTTAGAATTGCGGATTGTCAGACAGCGAATCCATCTTCAAGTTCTTGGAATGGTTCTACTCAATGTAATGGCGGGCAGGGGTTGTGGCGACTTGTAGCTAGATCAGCAGCCAATGAAGAAGTATGGCAAGATCAACGCACGGGACTTCTTTGGAGTTCAATCGTTAATACCGCGATAAACTGGTGTCGTGCTACTGGTAACACAGAACTTACGCCACTGACGTTTATAAATTCATTTAATAACACAGCCGGAACCCTAATTACCGGAAATGGAACTATCGGAGCTTTAAGCAGCGGCACGACATCAGCTAACGAAACAGTGACGATTACATTCACAAGTGCGACCGCGTTTACAGTATCCGGTGCGAATTGTGGTGGTGGCGCTATTACTGGTGGCGGATTAACAGTCACGGCGGGTTCAACGGTGACGTGGTCACGAGCCAATTATTGCAGTTTTACTTTAACTCAAGGCTCAACTAATTTCGCGGTCAACGATAGATTCACACTTCAAAGTGTCCAGAACTCTGCGTATAGTTGTGCTCCGAGTGGGCCACTACAGCCGGCATCACCTGTGAGTTACTGCGCAGAGGCGGCGGGTTTAAATGCCGGAGTTGGAGACGATTGGGTAACTCCAATTTACATGACTGCAAAGGGTGGACTCGGAAAAAACTCAACGCCAGGGGTGCGGTGGCGATCGCCGAGTATTGATGATTACAAAATTGCTGATGCAAATGGAATTCGTTTTGTAATGCCTGATATGGGTATTGGCGGAGCTAGCAGACCATCACCGGATGGATCCGTAGCCGGAAGCGCCGAGTGGTCGTCGTCGGTTGTGTCCAGCAGTCGGAGCATCGCGTGGATTTTCTTCGCAGACGTTGGCGTCGTGGGCAACAGCGTTCGCAGCTTTACGTTCGGCGCGCGATGTGTGGGTCGTTGAAGCGTGGAAAATATGATTTGATGATCTGATTATTCCTCAAGCGCACAGCTTGAGGTGGCAGCCCGCATGGGCGGCCATTATCTTTAAAGGAAAATTGTGGCTCGTTTTAAACATCTAGAAATTTATCAATCTGCCTATAAGTTCACGCGTGAAGTTTACCAAATTAAAACAAAGTTACCAAAAACTTTGAAATTCGATCTGGGTGAAAAAACGCTAAACTCTTCACTTAAAATCATCAGAGGACTGGTAATTGCCAACGGCACAAAAGACAAAGTTAAAGTATTACTTCAAATTTCTCTGGAAATAGAAACGCTATGGGTATTTCTTCGAATGCTGTTTGATTTTAAAGGCATCAGTCGCGGTGAGTTTGAGGTTTTATCGAACCTACTTTCAAATGTAGCCAAACAAAATCAATCATGGATAAAATGGTCAAAAGAGCAGCTTGGTAAAGAAAAATCGATGACATAGTTGCGCGCCACTTGCCAACCAAAGCAATTTAGTTGATACCTGCTTTCGGGTTTTAGCCAGAGCTTGTGTTTCTAATGGAAATGCAAGGAGTGCAAAAATCTTCCACGGGAGTCCTCTTGGTGAAAATGATCGTTAATTCGAATCATAATTATCAAGTTTAAAGTTACGATCCTAGATTCGCTTGATTTTTTGAGCTCTTTTAGGTGGCCGCAGAAAAGGACACTTTTAAAATTGTTTGTGGTCGTCCTCGGTTGTGTCCAACAATCGGAACAACGCGTGGAATTTCAACGCAGACAATGGCAACGTGAACAACAACAATCGCAACAATACAAACGGCGCGCGTTGTGTGGGTCGTTGAAGCTTGGAAGATAACCTACCAGCGCCCCGTAAAATCGGGCGCTGGACTTTTTTTAGGATGGCGCTTGAAATTTGCAGAAATATTAAAAGCTTATCAAAAAAGTGCAAAAGGGAAACGGCGTAGTTTAAATTGCGCTAAATTCGAATCCCAGCTTGGCCTGGAGCTGACTAATTTGTGCAATGAGGTTAATAATAGATCCTACCGGCCAGGCATAAGCCGGTGTTTTGCCGTTTTGAATCCGAAGCCAAGAGAAATTTGGGCGGCTCACTATCGCGATCGCGTCATCCATCACATCATCGTGAGTCATGTGGAGCCCATTTACGAGCGGAGTTTTTCCTCGAAATCTTTTGCTTGTCGCAGGGGCATGGGACATCACGCCTGCATGAATGATCTGAGTCATCAGGTTCGAAAGGTTTCACGTGGAGGAAGGGTAACAGTTTGGGCTTTAAAGTTAGACATTGAATCATTTTTTGTGACAATCGATCGAATGATTCTGAAAAACCTGATGCTTGAAAAAGTAAAGTGCCCAGAGATCAGGTGGCTGATTGAGCAAAACTTTTCAATTGATCCACGGTTGCATTTCAAGTTTTCTGGCTGGCGCGAACACTTGGACAAAGTTCCTAAAAACAAAAGTTGGTTGTCTTATTCAGAAAACCAAGGAATTCCGATCGGGAACTTAACAAGTCAATTTGGTGCAAACCTGTACCTAAATGCTTTGGATCACTTTATAGAGCGAGAGCTAAAACCCCAGGGATTTTTGCGTTATATGGATGATATTTTAATCCTGGCGTCTTCTAAAGATAAGTTGAATGGCATTGAAGAAATGGTTGATTCCTGGCTTCAAAAAAATAGAAATCAAAAGCTAAACCGCGCGAAAACATATTTGGTTCCCTTGACCAGCGGCCTTGATTATTTAGGATTTAAAGTGAAGCAAATCTTTGAACCTAAAAACCCACTCATGATTTTGCCATCGAAGAAAAAGAAATTTACTTTGGTTAAGGACTTTAGAAAATTAAGAGACTGGAATTGGAACATAATGTTTTTCCCTCACGAATTAGCTTTTTTCGATAAAACTGCACATCGAACAAAGCTGAGTTCAGTCAACTCGCGACTCGGAATGATTAAGCACACCAAAAGTTTCACCCATAGGAAAGCAACATTGGAGAAATATTTGCGACCCGAACAGCAGAGAGAAATTGGCCGTGAGCTCTTGAAAGTTAAAGGAAGTTTTACCAGTTTAAAATATGATGGGTAAGTTGCTTTTTGAGTGTAGAACGGGGCTTGGGGTGGGCCCCAAAAAGATGGAGTTGGATATCCAACTCCATGCTTGCCATGAGGGATTGTCGTTATTTTTCGGTTTGATTTCGCCGATAGAGGATTCTCTAAAACGAGCGTTTCTGATCAAAGTCTTCGTAACATAAAATTTTATGTTACGAAGACTTTGATTGCTTAAAAAGTCTAGTTTTACCCTCATTTTTTGTTCCAGAATCCCGTCTCGAAATCAATTGGCGAAATCCGCCTTTTCTTGCACTCCCTCTTTGAATCTGAAACGATTTTGATACTTCATGGAGGATTTTTTATGTTGATTGGATATGGACGGGTTTCAAAAGAAGATCAAAATTTAGATGCGCAAAAAGATGAGCTCAAAGCCGCAGGCTGCGAGAAAATATACACCGACAAGATTAGTGGCGCAGTCGATGATCGAACTGGCTTGGATGATCTGTTGAGCTTTGCGAGGCCCGGCGACGTACTGGTTGTCTGTAGACTTGATCGTTTAGGCCGTACGCTTAAAAAACTTATCTTGCTGGTTGAGGAGCTCTCAGCAAAAGGAATTGGTTTTAAATCCCTCCGGGAAAGTATCGACACAACAACGCCTGGTGGGCGGTTAGTTTTTCATGTATTTGGGGCTTTGGCAGAATTTGAGCGGGCTTTAATTAGTGATAGAACTAAGGCTGGCCTTGTTGCTGCGAAAGCGCGCGGTCGCTGTGGCGGCCGTCCTCGGCTTATGGATGAAAATAAAATCCTACAGGCTAAAGCTTTGATTAATGAGAAGAAATTCTCTGTGCCCGAGATCTGTCGTAGCCTTGGTGTTTCCAGAGGAACGTTTTACCGCAGCTTACAGGCTTAGATCGTATCAAAATTCCACTTTTCTCAATAAAAAATTGACTTATCACTATTGACATGTCAATATAGTACCAATATCATTGGAATAATGTGGACAGTGCAATTTGAAAACATGAAAATCCAAGCTGAAGTAGAGAAACTCATAAAGAGCGGACGAATTTCAAAAGCTGATGAAGAGGTCCTTGCGGCGTGGGTCCGACAGGTATCTTTGCATGGGCCTGAGTCTGTCCGAGTTGATAAAAAATGGGCCGATCATGAACTTGAAGGTGATTGGCCTGGTTATCGCTCATCTTCATTTTCAGTTCGTGGTCGGATCATTTACCGAATTGAAGAAAAAGTGGTGAAAATCAAAATAGCTCGAATCACTGATGTGCATGACTACAGAAAAGGTGGAAAATCATGAAACCTAAATTAAAAAATCCTCTCGAGGTCTTTCGTAGCGCAACGACAGCTGGCAGCCTTGTAAAATCTTGGCGTACAAATTTTGAAATTCCACAGGACGATATGGCCTTTGCTTGTGGAATTTCTCAGGCAAACTTAAGTGCAATTGAAAACGGCCGCAGGGATGTTGGTCCTCGAATTGCCCTTCGCCTTGCTGCCTTCATGGGGCTTTCTCCAGAAATTATTCTTTACCCAAATGGGTTTGATGCAGAACCCGAATTCAAAGAAGTCAAAAAACGTAAGGAAAAGCTCGAGAGCATTGCCGGCTGATATAACGTTTTTACGCGCAGCATACGAAAAATTTTGTTGCCCCCTCGGCCCTTTGGAGTTCAAATAATTTCAATACCTTGGGGGTAACAATGAAGTCTCTCCTAGTCACAAACATTAAGGGTGGGGTCGCAAAATCCTCTACAGCCGTCGCTATTGCTACGGGTTTGAAGCTGCTGAAGCCTGACAGTCGAGTTTTACTTATTGATGGAGATCCACAGGGTAGTATCAAGACCTATTTTGGATTGAAGCTTCAAAACTCTGATAAGGACTTCTCCTCTTTTCTCGTAGAGGATACGCCCTTCGAAGATGCTATTCAAAAAATTCCCGTTGGAGATACAAGCATTGACGTAATGATCTCATCTCGCCGCTTATCAGAGGCCGACGTCAGAATGGCGGCATTTCATCGTCGAGAAGAAACTTTAAAGGGTCGCTTTAAAAAACAAAACATCCAATACGACTATTGTGTGATCGACAGCAGCCCCGCCATGAATTTAGTCCTACTAAACTTCATGACGTTCGCTGATTATTGGCTAATTCCAGCAACAATGGATGCTTTTGCCATTTCGAATATCAATTACCTTTTTGAACAAAAAAAGATAATCGAAGATTTCTACGAAAAATCACCCTCTATCTTGGGCATTTTGCCAACAATGTTTGATAAGCGTACAACTGTTTCTCTTCAGGCATACGAAGCTATAAAGAAAAAGTTTGGTGAAAAATGCCGTGTCTTTGAACCCATCGGAATTGATAGCACCGTAAAAAAGGCCCAAGTAAAAAAGCAGATCATTTACGCCTTTACTGATTCCCGAGCTGCTGATGGGTATAGAAAGCTCACAAGCGAGCTTGCCGGGATGATCTAATGGCGAAAAGTAAGAAGATATCCTCTCAAGACTTTTTGGACCTTTTGGATGATGAAGCTGATCAGCAAACTGCTGCCTTTCGCCCGCTCTATTTCCAAAAGCCAGAAACGGATAACAAAGAGATAACAAACGGGTATCAAACAGATAACATTGAGGCTCTAGAACAGATAGCAATTGAGCAACAAACGGATAACAAACGGATAACAAAAATTTCCTCAAAAATAGAAACGGATAACAAACAGGTAACTAAACGGGTAACAGAACAGATAACAATTGAGCAACAAACGGATAACAAACGGATAACAATTGTCGGTTTTGAATCTCTTGTCGGAAATGAAAAAAACTTGTTGGTTTTGGTCTTTGAAGAATGTCTCCGAATCGGAAGTTTAGTTTCACCAGAAATCACGCTTTCACATATTTCTGAAAGGCTAGAAATAAGTCCTGGCGTGGCTAAAATGGTAATCCACCGCCTAGTTAAAAAAGGTTTTATTGAACGTGCCTCAAGCAAAACTGGGCGTGGTGGCTGGATTAAATTCAGCATTACAAAAGACCTGTATCGAGACCTTAGAATTAGGCAAACGGATAACAAACAGGTAACAATTGGATATCAAACGGATAACAAACAGGTAACTAAACGGGTAACAGAACAGATAACAGAGTCTCCTTGTAGTAGTAGTAATTTAAATATTAATAATACAACAACTACGGAACCGGATTTATGGCTCAGCGTACCTAAAAACCTTGAGGGCCGAGTTTCGATCCGCCAGCTTCGAGACTTCGTAAAACAAAACCTGATCTCAGCCGAAGACCTGCAAAGTTCACTGGATGGGTTTGCGTATGATTTAGAAAAAGGTTCCATCAGGGCCAAGAATGGGAACCCTGTTGCAATTCTGATTGGTGCAGTGAAGAGCGGAGGCTATATCAGCCAGAGTTATCTCTCTGAGCTCAAAGCCTCTCTAGCAGACGTTGCAAAAGCCCGTGAGGAGATGGAGCAGATTCAAGCCGCAAACAGCACTCAGCAGTTGCAAGAAGAGTTTGAGTCTTTCCGAGCAAAGTTCCCAGACCAAGCCGAACAAATAAAACCCATGAGCAAGTACCTCACAAACTTTGAACTGGGCTCCGTTGGTTACAAAATGTGGCTTGAAGAGTACAGAAAATCCCAAAGCATACAACCAAGCCTTGAGGCCGCAGAGGCAAAGCCGTGAATAAAAAAAGACTTTTCAACGAACGGTTTTGGTCATTTTCATTTTAGCAATTGGCGCGTTTTTTCTGAGGGATAAATACTTTAGGTCTTTTGCATAGGCATTTTTTGTTTTTGAGAATGGCTTTGTTTATTAATCGGCGTGAACTTTTTCTGGTTTTGGAGTCACGGTTTTTCCTTTGATTTGATTTTTAGGGTTCTGGATTTTGGGATGATTTTTCGTTTTGGCAAGATAGGGTTGTGATATCATACCACCCAAAAAGTGGGGCCTGCGGCACCCATACCCCTGGAGCAGATTCGGGACCAGGTCTAAAAGATTTAAAGGCTCGCGACCTTGACATTCACTCCGCCTCGATCACAAAATGCACGTAAAAGCAGCAAGCATCTTTAAGGCGCCATAAACGGCCGTTGGTTCTGTTTTAGTCTCTAGCTAATGGTATTTTGGCTGTTGGCTGGTTAAAGTTCCTTAAAAGCCAATTTTGTTCGTTTAAACGGCCTCTTGGTTGCTGGTTACTAACCGGTTTTTCAATTTCAAAAAAGCTACATTAAAAAATTTTCCATAAAAACGAGCCTGTGGCTCGTGTAAATTCTACGTATTTTAAAATTAAAATTAATCAGGTAAAAGTCCTACAACAGGGTCCTCAAAAGACTCCTTATTTTGATTGAGGATTTTTAGATAAAAATGGAGATGTTAAGCGATGTAATTTCAATAACTTACAAGAGTGAAGAACCCAATCCTGCTTCGTGACCACTCCCTCCCTACGTGATGAAGTGGTCACGAAGCAGGATTGGGTAGGGAACAAAGAAAAATGGATTAAGAAATGTAAGTTAATAAGTAGTTAATAATGAATAGGTAGTTAAGGGTATTTGAGTAAGAAAAAGGCAAAGATAAAAAAATGGAAATAGAAAATATAAATGATTTAAAATCAGGCAAAAGTATTAAAAAGAATAAGTCAGATAAAAGCTTAAAAATTAGGCTTACGGATCGGGATTTTGAAATCTTTGGATTTTTGCTGGATCAAAAATTTGCAAGTCTTGAGCAGATTTATTTTAGGTTTTTTGATGCAAGGAAGGCTGTCACAGATCCAATGCCTTCTGGGCTTCATGTAACCCGGCAGCGCCTTCAGTTGCTTCGTCAGGCGGGCTTTGTATCAACACAGCGGGTGTATTCGGAGCCTCGGTCTTTGTATTTGCTGACAAGCCTTGGTTATCAATTTTTTAGGTCTAAAAGGCCGGAGGCGGCTTTTTTGAGTCAGCCTAGCAAAGCAGTCGACTTTAGGAATTATGAACATGACACAAAAGTGAATGACTGCCGGATTGCGATTGAGCGGACGGGTAAGATCATCCGCTGGCTGCCAGAGAAGCGGCTCAGGTCTCAGGGTTTTGAAAGTGAGTTTTCCTGGGATGAGCTGCCAAAAGAGCTTGTGCCAGATGGAATTTTTATTACTTCAAAAGGGGAGCGGGTGGCATTTGAGATTGAGGCCACGCCGCGCAAAAAAATACGTTACGAAGAGAAAAGGGACGGCTTTTTATCGGTCATGCACGGGCATAAGCCACTTATTCACCGGGTAATTTGGACTGGGTTTAGCGATCGAGTTTATCAGGATCTGAAGGACGTGGCCGGAAAAACTGACGGATTTATTATTGAATCTTACAGCCATTTTTTATCAAAGCTATGGCCGCGCGGAATAGCTGAAAAAGTTTAGGGGGATTTTAATGAGTTCAAAAAGCGGAAATGATCACGCAGAAAATTTTTTATTATTTATAATCGTCGGCGGGTTAATCCTGGCGGGCTTGCTATATGTGCTTATTTTATTTTTGCCGTATTTGATTTTTTATATATTGCCATTTGTCGTGGGCTCTTTAGTTGTGGGATTTATTTTACGAATGGCGGGTGAGCCTGGGGATGGGGTTTTGAGTTTGTCGCGATATCGTGCGGTTGTTTTAACCTATGCGTTTTGTTTACTGGTTGTTGGTATCACGTGTTTTAGTAATGTTACAAGAGCTGTTGTGATTGATAAAAAAGGAAATTTAACAGGGCAATATATTTTAGATTGGCCCAGGGTGAATCAGTATTTTAATCAGTGGCGTAGTTCAACTTATGCAGGTTCACCGTTTGATGGGTTGAAGCAAGCAGCGCAAACGGGTGTGATTTATGACCGGCTTGAAGTTGGCTGGATATTGTTGTGTTGTTTGTTTTTAGGAGGCCCAGGGTTTTATTATTTTTTATCACGCAACGACCCGGAAAGAGTGAATTTGATTGTCGAGGGGTTGGTTGATGAGAGAACCAAGACAAAACGAGATCAGTTAAAAAACAAAGAAGATAATTTGATTCAAATTATCGAATCGAACAAAGCAGCACTTAAGGTGAAAATCGGTGATTTAGAA
>CAZCHT010000167.1:0-10247 GCA_964498705.1 uncultured Bdellovibrio sp.
TAAAAGTAGGCTGGCACCGTTATAGGATGTCGACTTGAGAGCGGAAGTAGTGTTGGCGCCAATGGCCGGGATTGATTTCGTAATCGCCGTTGAGGAATTGGGATGGGTTTTCTCTGGCCCAGGACATGATTTGCGGCAATGTATAGAAATATATTTTACTGTCTTTATGTTTATAGGGATGAGTTTCTAATAGCTTTGGATCGACGTAAGTGAGCAGTTCTGTTTTCGGCTGTGACGACTGTGCAGAAGGATTTAATTTATCGTTTTGCTTTTGCACTTCGGCTTCTGCCGAGGTCACTCCGAACACAACTCCGTGATCAACCAACAACTTCATCGCGAGTTGCTTCGCTTCGGTAGACGAAACATCGTACGTCTCGTGGATTAATTTTGAAAATCGATGAAGGTAATACATATAAGTGTTAAAAATTACCGACTTCACGTAGTTAGGATCTCTGGCTGCAAGTTTTGGATCTAGATTTGAAATTTCTATGCCGTTATGCCGCTGATATTGAAAGCTGGTCATCAAAGAATCGGCGGCATGTTGGTATTTACTATTCGTGTTAGCCGCATGCAGTGTCGGCCTCAAGGCGACTAGGTAATCGATAAGATGAATGACTTGCTCTTCCGACAAACCAAATTTCATAAGCATTATTTTTAGACCTAGCAGTCGTCCACTCGACACATCACTGATAATGATTGGTGAATCTTGCTGAACCCGCCCCGTTAGATTCAACTCATCCCACCGAAGAATGCGTTGATCGATTAAAATATCTAGCGCTTCGATTTCACTAATTTTCGATCCGGATAATCTTACTATAGTCTCAACGTGTTTAGAAAACTTACTGGGGGGATAGCGCTGAAGCATATCCTTTAATGTAACCAAAAATAGCATATCATTTTGATTCTTATCACCCGGTGGGTACGTCGAGTCCGGATGCTCTTGTAAATAATAACGAGTGTTGATTCGATCAAACGAGTGAAACATCACGTAGCCATCTTTCAACTCTCCGCCGCCAGTCACAAGGTCGATATAATTTAAAGCGGCATTGCCCGAGTAGAGCGGCGCAATTTCACCTGCGATATCTTGAGCGGCACGCCCCCACTCCCAAACGTATTTATACTTTGTTCGATCGAGCGATTGCCCTCGGCGAGCTTCTTCTTTTTCCCATGGCAATTGAACTTTATTTGTAACACGAGTTTTAGGATCTAGCGTTTGACCGCCCACAGACCAAAACGCGGCCGTGCGAAGGGATGCCAGTCCATTAGTATGAGAGTCATGAAACGTCGTCATATCATCCCAGCGATTTTTTAGTAACTCAGACGGATAGGCTTCCCATTGCTCACGAGTCGCCGCACGAGTTACTTCGAAAAAGTTCACTTGGCTGGTTTGTAAACTGGTTCCTAAATAATTAAACATCGTGGCATTTTCAGCAGTGATGTAATCAGTCTCTGTCATTTTTCCCAACGGAAATTTTTGGAGTTCATTCAAAAACGTTTCGTTGTCTTTAAAGTTAACTCGCTCGGATTGAATAGGATTCCCCGTATAAGCAAACGGCCCTTCTGCGACTTTGAATTCGCCTGAGTAACGACTCGCAAAAGAGCCAAACCCTTCAAAGCGAGTCAGACTCACGCGCGGTTTTCCCGGCAAGTCCGATTTGAATTTCTTGAATGGAACCTCAGACTTCACTTTTGTTTTAGGCTTTCTATAAAATGTATCCAAGCACGAGGAAGCATAAACGGGACTACAGATCGAAATTAAAGACAATAGAGAAACAAGAATTCCTTTGCTTTTCAAGCCACTTAGACACGACGAAACCTGCCTGACACCTGTCAGAACAATAGACAACCAAAGCCGTAGCACTACAGTTATTTTCGTATGCATCTTCGTTAAATCTAGAGTGCACGCAGTCTGCCAATCTGGCCCAAAACCAACGGCCTAAATCGAGACGACGACTCAGCTTTTATAGTCATCTGGAAAATAAAATTTTATACTGAATACCTATGAGTCTAGCGAACAAAGCCCGCCAAAATTTACAGAAAAAACAACCGGTTATTGAAAATGGCTTCACAAAAGCGCGCGATCAATTAGTTCAGCAACAAGAGATGCTCGAGGCCACAATCTTAGATCAAAAAGAAGGTATGTCTTACCTTGTTCTTGATGACAGAGATTCTGAGGGCAATCTCATTCCATTCAATGAGAGACATACATATCGGCGCGAACACCGATCACGCGTTCTAGAAAAGAAATTCACTGAACCGATTCTCAATGCAATTATAAATAATCCTATTCCGGCTGCCGCGGCTCTAATAGCAATCGCGTTGATCGCTATGCTGCCATAGTGCCAGCCTACTTTTACGGACGCGTTGCGTCCGTAAAAGTAGGCTGGCACCGTTAGGATTATCTATAGCCCAACCGTTGCAATACTGCTGGGATATAAGTCCAATCAATGTAGGTGGCATAGTTGGCACCCGATTGCCCTTGTGAAACACCGCCGTCATGAATTCCCACAACTTCTAGAGACACGGCATCGATAATCGCTGCACCGCTACTGCCTGGGTTTGTATCACAATTATGATGAATCGCTTGTGCTGGTAATCCAAAATTTATCGCTCGAGTGATTTCACATGTTCCAGACCACGTTAATGGATTTTTAAAAGGATGCGAGAAGATAGTCACTCGAGTTCCCAGCGGCGGACGTCCCACAGTTCTGATCTTTACAGACGCACGAGGTGGATTGTCGACTCGGAAAAGAGCGTAATCTTTTTGTTTGTTTAATTCTAATACTAGCAACTGACGGCAGTTACTCACGCCTGATGGCTGTCGGCCTTCACGAACGTTCCAGAAAATTTGAATACCATCACATGTTGAACGGTAGCGGGCAATTTTACCTGCCTCGAAGCAGTGTCCGGCAGAGATGACTAATCCGTTACCGATATGAGTACCTGTGCAACCCATTGACATCAAACCAACGGATTCGGCGATATCACGATATTTAAACGGAATACTGAGCATATTGGCATCAACCAATTTGGTGTTATCCATTCCGACAACTTTGCGATTGTTGTTTGTGAGCACGTCGCGAGTCACTTGCGCCAATGCACTTACAGAAATAAAAAGTGCTACGATAACAGATGTGAATTTCATAGGCCCCCCTAGAAAATTAGATAACTTACCCCCACGAGGTGAGTCCACATCTCTATAAAAGAAAAGTTTCCGCTTTGGTACTGATTTATTTGCTGCCATTTGGTTCGGTAGTTCACTCCGAAGCGATCTGTAATCTTGTAGCGGGCCTGCAATTCATACTGTTGCGAACCGTAGTTCTGAATATTTTTCGTATCTTTATCATTAAGGAGCGATATAAGCGAGTAACCCACTCCGACATATAAACCCCAATTATGAGTGCTATAAACAGACACCATAAGGTTCATAAAACTAGATGAAAATAATACCTCTTGTCCCACCGGCATTGGGTAGGAAGAATCTTTGCTGACCATGGAAAAATTATAGTTTCCGATGCTCATATAACTTGGAAATGGCACCTGATCCACTGGCATAAAAAATACATTCAACGCAAAACCATACGAGTTTGGATTTTTCTGATCAGAAAATCCACCTGTCACCATGGTTGGACCAGTATAGATATCCGCACCGAAAAAGTTATGCAGACGATAGGTAGACTGAGAAACTTCTACCGAATCTGTCGCTGCAAATGTGATCGCACTAAATAACAATACCGATAACGATATTAATTTTAAATTAAACATTTCTTCTGTACTCCCCACCGACTTCGTACAAAGCCTGAGTCATTTGATACAAGCTACAATGACGTGCGGCCTTCATTAAGGCAGCAAAAATATTCTCGCCACTTAATGCCGTAGTTTTCAATTCGCTCAATAATTTATCTGCATTTGATTTATGATCCAACTTTAACTGAGTCACACGATTTAGTTGCAATTGTTTCTCGTCATAACTAGCGCGAGCCAACTCGATTTTTGGAGGCACATAGTCCGCCTTTAATGTCGCCGGATCAATAAATGTATTCACACCAATGATTGGCAATGTTCCGTCGTGTTTCAATTTCTCGTAATACAATGATTCTTCTTGAATTTTAGAACGCTGGTATTGAGTTTCCATTGCGCCTAGAACACCACCGCGTTCATTAATGCGCATGAATTCTTCTAACACGGCCTCTTCTACTAGATCTGTTAATTCATCAATGTAGAAACTGCCTTGCAGAGTGTTTTCATTCTTCGTATTGCCGAATTCGCGATTAATAATCATCTGGATGGCCATCGCACGACGAACGGATTCTTGAGTCGGCGTCGTGATCGCTTCATCATACGCATTGGTATGCAAGCTGTTGCAATTATCTTGAATCGCAAGCAACGCTTGCAACGTCGTACGAATATCATTGAACGCAATTTCCTGCGCATGCAATGATCGACCGCTGGTTTGAATATGATACTTTAATTTTTGTGAACGATCGTTAGCTTTATAAAGATCTTTCATCGCGATCGCCCAAATACGACGAGCCACGCGACCTAAAACCGTGTACTCAGGATCTAACCCGTTAGAGAAAAAGAAACTTAAGTTCCCAGCAAAATCATCGATGTTCATCCCGCGATTTAAATAGTATTCGACGAAAGTGAAACCGTTCGACAATGTGAATGCCAATTGCGAAATCGGATTCGCGCCCGCTTCAGCAATGTGGTAGCCTGAAATACTAACCGAGTAGAAATTTTTAACACTTTTTTTAACAAAGTACTCTTGAATATCGCCCATCATTTTCAATGCAAACTGAATCGAGAAAATACATGTATTCTGACCTTGATCTTCTTTTAAGATATCGGCTTGAACCGTTCCTCGCACGTTTTGCAAAGTCCAATCCATCACGGATTGAGATTCGGCATCGTTTAACTTGCGACCCAGTTCTTTTTCTTTCTTTACGACCTGCTGATCAAACGCCGTATTAAAGAAAAACGCCAAGATGATCGGCGCCGGTCCATTAATCGTCATACTCACACTGGTGTTTGGCGAACATAAATCAAAACCGTCATACAGTTTCTTCATATCGCCAAGTGAACAAATGCTAACGCCGCTCTCGCCCACTTTACCGAATATATCGGGACGTAAATCAGGATCTTGTCCATACAGAGTTACAGAATCAAATGCTGTCGACAAACGATGAGCCGTTTCACCCTCGCATAAGAAATGGAAACGTCGATTTGTTCGTTCTGGAGGGCCTTCGCCTGCGAACATACGCTTAGGATCTTCATCCGCACGTTTTAACGGAAACACACCGGCTGTATAAGGAAACTCACCTGGCACATTTTCAAGTTTTAAGAAACGAAAGCGATCGCCCCAGTCGCGAAACTTAGGAAATACGACTTTACGAATTTTACTGCCTGATAATGATAATGACGTCAGTGGATTTCTAAATTCTTTATCACGAACCTTAAAGACCATCTGATCGGCTTGGTACGTTTTTGTTTTCTCGTCCCAAGATAACAAGTCCTTGCGTTCATTTTCATCCAGTTTTTTCAAAACATCTGTTCTGTAGTTTTCAATATCGCCCGAATTAATTTTATCTTTTAGAGAAGTTGTTCCAATTCGGCTCAGACTGCCGACGATAGATAAATCGTCTGATAGAACTTGAACGCGTTTTTTATAATTACGAACAGAATTAGTGATCTCTAGCAAATACTGAGTTCGGTGACCTGGGATCACAGGCGCACTCGCACCAGCTACTACCGACTCTTTCTGGGCCGCTGTTAAATTCCACTTTGAACCGGCTTGAGGTGTTTTCGCATTTTTAGCTTCAAATGCTTTAGTCTGCTCCATCATTTCAAAAAACAGCTGATTAACTCCCGCATCATTGAACTGCGCGGCCTGAGTTAAGAACACAGGCACCTGTACATTGTCATCAAACAACTTGCGCGATCGTTTGAACTGCTTTTGAACCGCTTTCTGCGCGTCCAAAGACCCTTTACGATCCGATTTATTAATCGCTATCAAGTGCGCGTAATCGATCATGTCGATTTTCTCTAGTTGCGAAGGCGCACCAAACTCGCTGGTCATTACATACAAAGGAATATCGCACAGATCAGTGATCTGTGAAGACGCCTGACCGATACCGCTCGTTTCTGCGATAATTAAATCAAAATCTAATTTACGATATATATCTAAAACATCGATCAATTGTTTTGAAATTTCGACACCCGATCCACGCGTCGCTAGGCTGCGCATGAAAATACGATCGCGCGATAACGAATTCATACGGATACGGTCGCCTAATAGCGCGCCACCCGTTTTACGTTTCGATGGATCCACGCAGGCGATAGCAATTTTCAAATTCGGATAAAAGTGCAAGAATCGCAGGGCAATTTCATCAATCAATGACGACTTACCAGCACCACCCGTACCAGTAATACCAATCACGGGAGGCAAGTGACCAGACTTGTTTTTAAAACCGTCTAATTGGTATTGAGCGAGATCGACTTTGTCACCCATCTCGACCGCGTATAGAGCGCGACCAAGTTCAATTTGTGGAATGGGGTCAGAACCAAATGTTTTATTGTAAGCATCGTTTTTAGGAATACGTTTCGGAGTGATCGTGCGCGGGTCAAAATCACATTCCGTTAGAATCATGTTGATCATGCCCTCAAGACCCAGGCGCCTTCCGTCATCGGGATGGAAAATCTGGCTGATACCGTATTTCTCTAATTCAATTTTTTCTTCCCAAACGATAACGCCGCCGCCACCGCCGAAAATTTTTACATGCGACAAACCGCAGTCATCCAGAATGTCTTTTAAATATTTGAAGTACTCCATGTGTCCGCCCTGATAGGAACTGACACATACGCCTTGCGCGCCCTCTTGAATCACGGCTTTTACGACATCTTTCACGCTGCGGTTATGGCCCAAGTGAATAACTTCGGCGCCGCCGTCTTGTAAAATACGACGGATGATATTAATCGTGGCATCGTGACCATCAAACAAGGCCGCTGCGGTTACAACGCGAATAGGATTCTTGTACTTCATTATGAATTTCCTTTAAACACAGGCTTTCTAGATTCAATAAAGGCCTGAGTACCTTCACGAACATCGTCGCTTTGAAATAATTTTGAAAAGCTGCTGGCTTCATATTTCAAAGCTTCATCGATATCCATGTCATACACGCGGTTCACCGTGTTTTTTGCGCACGCCACAGCGAGTGGCCCGCGGGTAAAAATCATTTCCATTTTCTTTTTAGCTTCAACCATCATTTCTTCTGACGTTTCGAATACACGACGAACTAACCCTAAACGCATGCCTTCTTCCGCCGAAATCATTTCACCAGAGTAAATAAGTTCGCGAGTCGCACGAATTCCAATGGCACGCGCCATGCGAACGGTTCCACCAAATCCTGGAATTAAACCCAAAGACGTTTCTGGCAAACCAAATTTCGCGCTCGATGTGGCGTAGATAAAATCACAGGCCAGTGCCAGTTCACAGCCGCCCCCTAAGGCAAAACCGTTAACAGCGGCAATCACGGGAACTTTAAGTAAATTTAATTCTTGAAATACGCGCTGACCTTTTTGTGCGAACACGCGGGCTCCGGCTTCATCAAGACTGTTTAATTCTTTGATATCGGCGCCGGCCACAAAGGCCTTGGGTCCTTCGCCTGTGATTATCAATCCACGGCAATGTTCAAATTCCATTTCAGAAATCTGACGTAGGAACTGGCCCATTTCATCCAGCACTTCTCCGTTCAAGGCGTTCAGTGCTTTGGGACGATTGATTGTCAATGTCCACAATGTGTTGTCAGTATTTAGTTTTATATGATTATATTCATGTCCCATAATTGTAGAATCCTCGTCCTGATTTTTTACCTAACCAACCTGCTTCAACATATTTTGTTAAAAGTGGGCATGGGCGGTATTTACTATCACCTAAACCGTCATGCAACACGTGCATAATCGAAAGGCATGTATCTAAGCCAATAAAGTCCGCTAAAGTAAGCGGACCCATTGGCTGATTGGTTCCTAGCTTCATCGCTTGATCGATACTTTCCACATCGGCGATGCCCTCATGCAAAGTGTAGATCGCCTCGTTTATCATCGGCATCAAGATACGGTTAACGATAAATCCCGGCATGTCTTTCACCGAAGGAACGAATGTCTTACCTAATTTTTCAGTAAGCTGTCTCATGACATCAAATGTTTCATCTGTCGTTTGTAGTCCGCGAATACCTTCGACTAATTTCATCAAGGGCACCGGATTCATAAAATGCATACCGGCTACTTTTTGTGGCCGTTTCGTTGCGCCTGCTAATTTCGTAATAGAAATTGAAGATGTATTTGAAAATAAATAAGCCTCTGGTTTGATCAACGCATCGACATCTTTGAAAATTTTTAATTTCAATTCGATATTCTCTGTCGCCGCTTCAATAAACACATCTACATTTTTCAAATCACCTAATTGAGTGGATGTTTTGATTCGCGACAGAGCCGAAGTTTTTAACTCTTCCGTGATGATATTCTTAGAAACCAGTTTTTCGAGTGAGCTTGTGACTGTTTTGATAGCTTTCTTAAGAGATTCTTCAGAAATGTCGCACAGAATCACGTCGTAACCGGTTGCCGCAGCAACCTGAGCGATGCCGTTGCCCATCTGCCCAGCGCCCAAAACGCCGATAGTTTTCAGATTTGAGATTAAATTTTGATTAGTTCCCATGAAAAGCCCCCTACTAAAGGTTAGTTGAAAGGAATAGTTCTAACCAAAGACAAGTTTTAGGTCAAAAGGTCTTGTGCCCTTAGGCGCCTCGTTAGAAAATTAAAGCAGGGTATTTCCTAAGGAAAACATAGAAAATGAGCTTGATCAGCCGCGCACTAATTGGGTCATGTTTGGGATCGTTTTTAAGCGCTTCCACGTCCCTTGCATCCCACTTTGAAAAAGGTGCTCCTTTATTCTACAAAACCCCGCATAGCCAATTCGCATCCGGCCAACTTTCTGAAGACGAACTAGAATCAAAAAAAATCAGAACAGAAGAAACTAACACCTATCAAGTCATTTGGGACAAACGTGATTTTTTTTTCGAGTCGCACGAAATGGCCAAAGACATTCATGTATCTGATTTAATTACATCCAATCGCAGCTACTCTGTTTTAGAAAAGCGAGACGGTAAATCAAAAGAAGCCTTCTACATTTTAAAAGGCGATGTCGTTCGCTTAGCCGGCACTCAATCTGAAGACTGGTTAGAAATTGAAAACTTAAAAACGGGAAAACACGGACTGGCTCGCGCCAGTGATTTCTCTTCGTTCTCGGAAGACGTCGGTCTCGCTTTGACATACATGTCGACGTTCCTAAAAGAAACGGCCGATGAGAGCTCGAAAATGATCACGACCGTTCCGCAAGGGACTCGTCTTAAAATTTTAGAATGGAAAGAAGAAAAAATTCGTGTCACGTTCAATGGCCAAACTGGATTCATCGATTCCGGACACGTCATCTTAAAAGCCGATTTTGCGTCGTGGGTACTACATAACAAAAACGGTTGGACGGAAGTTAAATATCGCGAGGGCCGCGCCGTTCGCACAAAACAGAATGATTTACTGAATATCGCAGACATCAAAGCGTTCGTTACTGATAAGAAGCGCGGATTCAGCTTAGTTCATCGTGACAATGGTCCAAAATTAAAATCAAAATTAGAGATTGTTGATCTAGAACCTAGTCGCTGGGTAATTTCTCGCCTGGCTGAACACGGTGAAGTTTGGTGGAAAAAATTACGTTCCACTCAATCTAACCAAGTAGTAAAAACACTGAGCGAACTAACGACCGCTGGAATTTTTTCTAGCGATATGTCGAATGAATCGCCGTCCAGCGGGTTAATTTCGTCTAATGGAATTTACCGCACCGAAAATGGTTCCACGTGGACCAAACTTGAATTCTTCAAAGACGAAAACTGGCCGGTTTGTATTACGAAAAATGTCTGGTACGTGGGTTCCTTTCGCAGCGTAGATGATGGCAAAACGTTTGAACCGTTTATCCGATGGGATTACTTGTCGTACATAGCTTCAACTGAACTACAACTTAATCCTAAATTCTTTAAAATTCTAAAACTGGAAAGCGCTGGCCCAAAAGAAATCAAAGTCTATATGGATTTGGGCTCTAGAAAGGTCACATTTAGCTATAACAGTATCCTCACCACATGGAAACTAGTTCCAGATTCTAGCAAGAAGGTCGCCCAAATCCCCGCACCGTCTGTTAAAAT
>CAZCHT010000168.1:0-10032 GCA_964498705.1 uncultured Bdellovibrio sp.
GTAAATCCATTTGTCGCAACTAATTCGGCCGTAGAGCTCAAAGTGGAACCCGCAACTGTACCCAAATTGCCATCCCATCGCAGGGTCTCGATAACGTCGCCGTCCTTTTGAACTTTATAGTACAATGATTGCAGAGCTAAATCGGAAAATATACACGAATAGTCTCCACCTACCTTAGGAGATTTCAATACTAATTTAAGTGCTACGACACGTACCTCAGACAATTCCGCATTTTCTTTTAATGTCCAACTAATGGTTGGGTTTCCCAAAGAAAAATACGCCCCGGAAACGGAACCAGCGCTTGAATCCATTTTTGAAAGCTGCTCGCAACTTTGAGTAACTGCCGGTGCCGGAATCAAAATAGCGGTTTTGGAACCCAAATCAAAAGTAAGATATTTACTATTATCTTCGTCACCACCGCCAGAACAGCTCAAAAAACTAAGAGCCAAACCTGCGAGTATAATTTTAAAACAGTTTTTCATAAGAAACCCTTAATTTGATGTCGTGCCTTCACTCTCATTATAACTCAAAATCTTCGGAGTTAGGAAAACTAATAATTCCGTATTGGCTTTTGCCGTTTGCCGTTGTCTAAAAAGAAATCCAACGATAGGCAGGTCTCTTAAACCCGGTATACCTAGCTCCGCTTCCGACGTATCGTTTTGAAACACGCCCCCAATAACTGAAGTCTGACCATTTTTCACTAAAACGTTAGTCTGAATTTGCCTTTGAAATTTTGGTGCCGAACTGGGAAGAGACGAATCAGCAGCAATACCCGCAAAGTCGCGATTGACATCAATTTTCATTTTTACAGATCCATCGTTAGTCACTTGCGGCGTTACATCTAGATTTAATTTCAGTTCTAATGGCGTTCCCTCGCTCAGTTTACCAGTATTATCTTTGACGATAGTTTTGATCTGAGATGTGGTGGCAATTTTAGCTGGGTTATTATTAATCGTCACAATTCTAGGAGCCGACAGAACTTTAACCTTATCTTCCTTTTCCAAAAGAGCCAAAGACGCTTGAAGGTTACCGATAAAGTCGACAACGCCAACGGTGAAACCTAAAGAGTTCTCTGTAGTTTGCTTAATTGAACCGATTGAAAAGTTTGGAGTAAAATTGGTTTTCGCGCCCATCTTCACTGCTTGCCCTGAAAAACCCCAATTTATACCCATCTGTTTACTGAAGTTGTTACTGGCTTCTACGATTTTTCCTTCAATGAGAACTTGTTTCGGCGGCGTGTCCAAGTTCTTAATCATTATCCCGACCTGACGAAGTATCTCTTCAGTATCTGTGACGATAAATGCATTTGTTCGAGCATCAAACGTCGCCGATCCTCTACTTTTTGATAAAAATGTTCCAATTAGTTTTTCTAAATCTTTACCTTCTGCAAAACTGATTGGAAAAAGACGCACTTTCAAAGGAGCCAATTCCTGACTATCTTTTTGTGCTTTTATTTCTTCTTCATTTTCTTTTTTGATATTGTCATTTGTCGTTATTCTTAGAATATTTCCAATTTTTGAGTAACCCAATTTTTTAAGTTTCATTACCACTGCCAAGCAATGATCCCATGGCACGGTCTGGATATTAATATCAACTGTGGATTGAGGAATATCGTCCACAATTATATTAATGCCGACTTGCTCGCCCATTGTCAAAATTAGCTCTCTGGTATCGATGTCATTAAAATTACAATCTATGTCTTCCCCATCAAAGCTTTTTGCTCCAATTGCATCCGCGAGCGACATTCCTCCGGCAGAGTTTCCTGAGTTTTTAGCTATGGTTGGATTTGTTTCTATTTTATCAGTGTTAACAACTTGATCTGTTTGAGTCGCAGATTCCGTTGTGACCGCCAGCAAAGAATTTAATTCTGGTTGAATCAAAACCTCTGGAGCTCCAGGACGCAGCTCAAGGACAACGCGCGTTGTTTGATTAGCGGCTGTGTAATACGTAGAAACAGCTCCAATGCCGCCTTTGAAATCTTTTAGTAACAATGGACGAGAGGCTTTTTTATCTAAAATAGAATTAGGAATTTCAAGAATCAACTGATTGCTTGCCGTATTTTTCGACTGAGTGAAATGAAATTCACCATTCGTCGAAATCACTAGAGTACCACCCGATTCATTGCCTTTAAATTCAATATTAGTAATTCTAACAGTGCGATTCGCTGGAGGTGCCGGTTGCTCTTCAATCGTCGGCGTTGGCTGAGGTTCGGCCGGCTGAGGCGCAGGTGTGTTTTCAACAACTGGTGCCTGCTCTTGCAGAGGTGCCTCCTGAGGAGCTAGATTATCTTGAGGCGGTGGTTGTTCCGCACCGAAATCATTTTGGGCTTGTTGCTCTGTTAGTCCGGGATCAGCCGGCTGTTCAGTTAACCCTTCGTTAGTTGTCGGAGTTGCGTTTTCAGAAAATTCATCGGCTGATGGTGGAGCATCCAAATTTTCATTTGATAATGATGCGTTACCATCGGTAGGGGCCGATGCATCGGATGCAGCAAAATCCTCGTCACCACCGGTTGGCTGACTGGAACAAGAGGTCAACATGTAAGCTGCCGCCACTAAACAAAAAACAATTCTTTTTACGTCCATGTAAAATACCTCGTTTAAATTAATTCTTCTTAGCTCTAACTTCTAATACAACTTTCTCAGTAAACTTCTGACCGTCGAAGTCTTTCACTTGCTCGATAACAATCTTGCCAGGTTGAATATCAATTACTTTTCCTTCGTTACGGCCAACCGGCGAATTTATTTTCAATTTATTTAATCCTTTTACGCCTTTGATCATAACCAATGCGACAGGATCTTTCTTTCTGTACATTATACCTTGGACAACAATATCTTCCGGAACTAAAATAGTACGGATATTCTTTCCACTACCAAGGTGTATATTACCAGGACCTGGATTAGTATTTCCTGTGCCTGGTACATTTATGGGCTGTACATATTCTCGATAAATTTTAAAGGGATCTCGGCCTTCATTGCCGTCATATGTAAAAACATTTTTATTAATTACTAGGCCCGAGCCATCTAACAACTCGTCGACACCCTGATGCTGCGCTTGAGTCGGCGATTGTCCTTCTTGATTTGGAGGTGGGGTCGGAGGCGCTACGGGTTGAGCTGTGGCGGCCGCCGCCTTTGGGTCAGGAATTGGTGGCGTCTGTTGAGCCTCAGCTCCAACTGCAATGAACAAAGAAAAAATGGCAATAGCTAAATTGGAAATCATTTAGCATCCTTTTTTACTTCATCTTTAGCCTCAAACGCACGGTAGCCATTTATTTCCATTTCAACTTGCAAAGTTTGTGCGTCTTTTTCCAATGACCGCCTTATCGTGTACTTAGGAATTGTGGTAATACGATCATAGTTGGCTGCAGCCACAAAGAATTTACCTAATTTAGAATACGATGCAGAAAAACTAATACTGACCGGTAGTTTTTCTGTAATATCTTCTTTCACCGGACTCAAAGGCGTCTTAGATGAAATCTGAATCTGAGTTTCGCGAGAAAAATACTCGATAAATGAAATAACGTCGGATGTAGTAATATTGCTTGGAAGACGCTTTTGTACCGTATCTAAGTTTTTACTTAACTCACCCACATTCTTCTTTACAATTTCGGCACGTGATTCTGTTTCTTTTGTATCTTTTGCCTTTGCTTCTTCTTGGCTAAGAGTCATTTTCAAACTAGTAAGCTTCGTTTCCAAGCGAGTAGTCGTGTCTTGGAAATATAGAAAATAATAAAGACCACAGAAAAATAGTCCGACAAAAATTACTTTAGGATAATCCAGCGATACGATACGCGCCAATACTTGAATCACAGTCTTTTCTCCATTTTCACTACCATCTCAAAGCTCTCGGCATTTTGGTTCTCAAAAGTGACTGTATTTTGTCTAACAATCTCGCACTCAGTAAAAAGAATATTTTCCTTAACAACCTTCCTTAAAATAGCAATATCGGACGGATTAATAGAAAGACCACGAATTCTAATTTCACCTTTGACTCCGGTTTCTGACTTTTGATCAAAGGAATAAGTCATTTCATCAAACCAAAGTTTTTGCGGAAGACTTTTTTGGAAAAACTTATGGATATCAATTTCATAGCCACGTAAAGCATCATGAAGATTAATTTTATTAATTTTATCTTGAATTAACTTTCCTTCTTTTTCGAACTGCTTAATATCATTCACAAACTTTTCTTTAGCCGCATTAAATTTTCCTAACTCATCAATACGTTGCTCTAAAGGCGGAAACTGAGACTGTACTTCATCTTGATAGTAATAGTTGTCATATAGATAAAACGCTAACGGAAATAGTATCATGATACCAAGTTTAACAAATGCCTGCTTCTGGATGTCCTCGCGGGTCATCACCACATCGGCATTGATGGCAATCGTGGTAAGCTGAGGGTTTACTTGTGAGCGTATTTTCGAATTTAAGAGATTAATTCGGATCATAGTCTGAATCCTCTCTTAATGCTAAACCCAATGAAATTGGGGAAAGATTTGCAATTTGTTTCATATAAGCAGACGAGAATTTCTTTGGGTTAGATTGAATTCGTTTAAACGGATTCAGTGGTTCAAAATTAATTCCGGTGCTCTTAACCAATGAATCCACCAGACCAAGAGTCTGACATGATCCACCAGTGTAGAAACAACGATTTAATGTTAACCCGTTAGTCGACACGTTTAATAAGTCTAACGAGTTCTTAATCTCTTCAATAATCGACTCTGTCGTGAAATTGATATAGTTAACGACATCTTCCGGAATATCTTTTTTTGTAGACGCAGAAATTTTCAAAGCTTCTGCTTCCGGAAATGAAATACCTAGGTTTTTTGAAATCTCGCTTGTGTAGTTCACTCCACCCACCAAGATATCACGACAGAAGACAATATCACCCTGGCTGATAACAATGAAATTAGTCACCGAGCTACCAAAATTAAATAATCCAATATTTTGATCTTTAATTTTTCCGTAATTGAATTCAAACGTGTTTGCTAAAGCAAAACCAGTCACATCAAAAATATTAGATTTCAAATTTGCATTTTCGATTGTCGCCAAATACTGCGTGATAATTTCATTCTGAGCCGCGACTAGCAACAAATCCATCGTTCCACCTTGGCTAAGCGAAGGTAAAACTACGTGAGTTAACGAGATGTTGTTAATATCGAAGGGGATATACTGTTCGGCTTCAAACTTAATTTGCTCTTTCAAAAGTTTTCCGTCTAACTTTGGCATCGTAATTTTCCTGACGATGACAGACGTACCGCTTAGACCGGCGCAAACATTTTTGCGTTTTGTTTTTAACTCAGAAATCAAATTAGATATCGCTGACCCTAAGGCCGAAACATCTTTGATTTCTTCGGGGGCCATTGCGTTAATCGGCGTTGGCATATAACCAAAGTTCTGCAACACGGCCCCAGTTTTGGACACTTCTAGTTCGGCAATTTTTATAGAGTTAGTCCCTATGTCGAGACCTAAAACTTTTTTTGAGCTAAAAAACATATATAGATAAATATTAAATGGACCTAGAGCAGAGTCAAATCACCTACAGGTTCAAAATCCAGGTAAAAACAAATTAAAGTATTGAATTGCCCATTCGTTGCCACCAAAAATGTATAAAACCCCACCAAAGGCCAGGTAAGGACCAAATGGGATCGCCGTTTTCAACCCATCTTTGTTTTTTACCGCAATCGCGATCCCAATGACCGAACCTAAAATTGCCGACGTCATAATGATAAACGGAATCGCTTTCCATCCCAGCAATGCACCCATCCATCCCAGCAATTTGATATCGCCGCCGCCCATGCCTTCATTTTTTGAAAGCAAATAATACGCGTAGGCCATAAACCACAAGAACCCGCCTCCGAAAAGCACGCCCAGAAAGGCTTCTAAGAATTGACGTTCTGGATTTAACCACGCACCTAGCAAACCAATAACAATTCCACTCAGTGTAAATTCGTCTGGTAAAATCATGTGATCGAAATCGATGAAACTACAAACTACGATACCAAATTGAAAAATCAAAACTTCCAACAAGAACCATTTGTACCCAATAAAGTGAAAACTCAGCACAAACAATAGGCCCGTCAAAAATTCGACAAATGGATACCGCCACGAAAACTGAGCTCCGCAGTTACGGCATCGTCCCTTTAGAATAAACCAAGTAAGTATAGGAATGTTGTCGAACCAACGAACGGGTTTTTTGCACTGATAGCAATGTGATCCCGGTTTAACTATAGATAAATCTTCTGGCAATCGATAGATTACGACGTTAGCGAAACTGCCTAAAATCGATCCCATTAGAAAAAAATAGAAATACTGGACCTGGGTCGGTAACTGTAAAATATCGTTTATCATTTTTCGATTATAAACATGTATCCTAGTAAATATGAAACGAATTTTGTTCGGCTTATTTACTATCCTTAGCTTGTCGCTGTCTAGTTGTGCTTTGCAATCAGTCAGCTTTCAAACAGACATTCTTAAACGAGAACCTGCGATGGCAAAAGACAGCAAGATCGCAAATCTAGCATCCAAGCCCGTAGAAAAATATCTCAAGCATTTTCTTATTCGCAACAATGGCTTTGCCAGCATGGACAGACAAGACTGCAAAGGCTACGCACAGAAAAGCCCGGCTCTTTGCAAAAGCGACGACTGCAAAGCTATTTTAGAAGAACAGGAGTTCAAATGTAAGGACCCCAACTGCAAAGCCTTCATTACCGAACGCCCAGAATTATGCAACGATGAAGTTTGTGTCGCTTTAATCAACAATCAGTCTGATAAATGCAAACCTGACGACAAAGTTTGCCAATCCGTTCTAAATAATGAACCCGCTATGTGCGATGGCCAAGACTGCAAAGCCCTGATAGATAATACGGGAATAATATGCAAATCGAATCAATGCAAAGGCATCGTAAACGAAAACGTCAACTTCTGTGATCTTCAGCCCGAACAGCCCTAACTAGCTATTAATAACGATATCGCGCCTGTTAAAACCACGAACAGCCAATGCCATCAGAAATAGAATCCAAACCAAAAAATACCCAGACATAATCAGAATATCGTTTACGTCTGGAGATGATTTCAAGAAATAGTAATTCTTCCAGTTGAATCTAAAAAACTGCGGGCTGACAGCCTCTAACAATCGCTGAACAGCAATCAGATTTTCATCTTTAGTTTTCTTAATCAAAAACTCGACACTGTTAATACCATGCCCATAGAGGTAAAAACTAAGACCAAACAACAAACTGATAACTGGTCGAATATACACTGATAGTAAGAAAACTAATGATAGCACAACGAGTATTTTCAAATAGATATTCAATAAAATAATAAACGAATTCGCGATAAATTCAGTTTCAAGCAATATCAAATTCAACAAGCACGTTAACACTACTAAAGTTAATAAAATTAATGCGCTTAAACCTAGGAATTTACCCACGATAAATTCACGACGGCTAATCGGCTTAGACAATAACAATAGGCAGGTTTGCTTTTCGATCTCTTTAAATATCATGAATGCACCAGAAAACAGGGCGATCCCAAGTCCAGCAATTTCCATCGAAGCTAGCGAGAAATCGGACAAAATACGCTGGAATTCCCAAATTGAAAGATTGCTCAAAGCCACACTTAGCATAATTAAAGCGATCGCTAAAAAGAAAATTACAATAAACATTTTTTCACGAATTAGTTCCCTGAACGTGGCCTGTGCTATGACAAGGGAAGCCCTCATTTACGAACCTCTTTTTGCTTATTGCGGAATGCTTCTTCTAGTGACGGGTATTTACTCATGAATGTTTTAATATCAGCGTTGTAAATGACTTCACCATGGTGAATCGCAACTAAATGATCACACAGTTCTTCCATGTCTTGCAGTAAATGGCTGCTAAAGAAAATTGTGATTCCCTTTTTCTTTTCCTCTTTCAAAATATCTTTCACCATCAAGCGCCCGTCTGGATCTAGACCTGACATAGGCTCATCTAAAATTAAAACCTCGGGTTTGTGTATCAAGGCTTGAGCCAAACCCGCGCGCTGGAGCATACCTTTAGAAAAGGTTCGCAACGCTTTCTTCTTGGCATCTAGTAATCCAACTTTATTTAAAGTTTCTTCGATCAACGCATTTACATTCAAAGTAGATAAATCCATGCCACTTAATTTTAAATGAAACTTCAGAAATTCTTCCGCCGTCAGGAATTCGTATAGGTAGGGTCGTTCTGGCAAATACCCGATGCGTTTTCTAATTTCAGGGCTCATCTTTTCGTTAAAGAATAAAACTTCACCTGAATCTTTGAAAATAAACTCAAATATACATTTTAGACTGGTTGTTTTTCCAGAACCGTTATTGCCAACAAATCCCGTTGTCTTGTTTTTAGGGACTTCAAAAGAAACATTTTTTATTATTTGTTTTTTTTTTTTATAGTACGATTTTTTGAAGGATTTATTTAAATTTTTAACTTGAATCGCATTCTCTATGTCTGCCATGGATCCAAGTATAACTAATTGATTTGAATATTCAAATTTTTAATTACGTCACGAACTGGGTCGTATTGACGGCTAGTTGCCGGCATTAAAGTTTTACTTCCCAAAATATCGACATATTTTTCTTTGTTTTCTGGTTTTTCAAATATATCGATGATTCCAACCATTACTTGATGAGCCGTATTTGGATACTTGTCGTAAAATTCCTGACGAACAGTGAATGGATCTGACGGAACGGGTTCGCTAACCCACATAATTTTGTATTTCTTTTTATCTAAAGAACCAAACTTTGTCCATGCACCCGCTGTTCCCTTAGCATCATCACTGAAAACAGCAATTGCATCGACTTTACCCTCTTCCAACATTTTAACCGATTGAGAGTGGTTTCCTGAATAGACAACCTGTTTAAAATCAGTGTCTAGGAAGTTCATCTTTTTAAGATGCGCCTTTGGATACAAATAACCCGATGTCGATTTACTATCTACGTAGGCAATACGTTTACCTTTAAGATCGATGAATCTATCTATCTTACTGTTACTCAATGTCACTAAAGCCGCATAATAATAGGGCTCTTGGTACACTTTCTTTAGCAACACTTTAGCTTGCGCCGTTTTTTCCGCATAAACGAAAGTCAATGCCGTCAAGAAAGCAAAATCCACTTTCTTTTCCTTCATCGCTTCGATCAGCGTATTGTAGTCTTTAGAAATATAGATATTCGTTTTAATCTTGATGATCTCTTGCAGTTCTTGAGCGAGCGCCACACCCTGTTTTTTTATTTGAGTAGGATTACCCCCAGGTATAACACCAATAGTGATTTCCTCTGGGTTATCCGACGCCAGGGAAATAATCGTGGTGAATATCATCAATGATAAAACTAAATTTCTACAAACTTGTAACATCAAAAGATCCTTCATTTCGCTTTTTAAGAGCGATTAAGAATGCCACACTAGCATCACTTTCTGTGATGCACGGAATACTATAGTCGATGCAGGCGCGACGGATGTCAAAGCTAGCCTCGATCGCCTTACGGCCTGTAGTCGTGTTGATAACTAAAGATACGTTACCCTTGCGGATATGATCCACGCAATGAGGACGACCTTCATGGACTTTTCTAAGTGACGTACATTCCAAACCATTTCCATTAAAATAGGCCGCAGTCCCTGTCGTTGCCGAAAGCTGATAACCCATACTTTTAATTTCTCGCGCGATCGGCAACAAAAGATCTTTATCTTTTTCACGTAGCGAGAAAAACACTTCGCCTTTTGATGGCAGCTTTACGTGACTTGAAATAAAGGCTTTCATCAAAGCTTCCGAATAATCGGCGCCTCGACCCATAGATTCACCCGTTGATTTCATTTCAGGACCCAGAATCGAATCAGACTCCGAGAACTTCTTGAATGGAAACACAACGCCTTTTACGCATACATTTTTAATATTGCGCCAGTTGTATTTTTCTAGATTAAATTCTTTTTTAGTTTTAACTAAAATAGATTCGACATCCAAATCTACCAATGGAATTCCCGTGGCTTTATCAATGAACGGTACATAACGTGAACTGCGCAGGTTAGCT
>CAZCHT010000169.1:0-9999 GCA_964498705.1 uncultured Bdellovibrio sp.
GTTTGTTTTCTTGCGAATAAAAATCCAGCAACTAAAAATACAACTGCACATCGAATAATTGCCTCGGCCCACAGAGGGACGATGGCCGACCATGAGCCCACCAAAATTTCACCGACTGACAGAATCAAAATCATTAATGTCATTCTGGCGCTGGTTACACCGCCAATGTGACTTGTCGGAGTATCGGTTTGGATGTGGCTAGAAATGCGATGGAGTACCATCCAGTAGGCCAGATCCTTCAATAAAAATAATCCAACCGCTAACCAACTGGCATGACCGTAAAAACCGATCATCAAGTATGCAATGCCCAGCAGAACCCAAAACGGAGAGCTTGGAATTTTGAGTGACCAACGCTTTTCAAAAAAACCGGCACTCCATACCGCAACCCCATAGCCAGCAGAAAAGAGTGCGGTCCGTGTTTGATCGGCGCCTGCGACCCGCGCCTGAAAAGCAACAGTACCCATCATTGAAACAGCCAGCAGCAAATCAAGTTTGGCAGCCATTGGATTAAATTTAAAATAATCAGAAAACTTCTGATGCCAAGAGATGCTCTCACTTTTTGAACTCTCGGGCTTTTGGCTCTCGACTGGAAGGAGGAAAATAATCAGTCCATTTAAAATAAATGTGGCGGCGTCAAAAATGATGGCTGATTCAAAGTTGAGATATTTAATAAATGCCACCGCAGTTAATCCAGAAAATAGCGTGGCTCCCTGAGTAGCTTTGTTGAACCAAATCGCATGTTTTGAGTTAGAGGCGTAGGTGTCATCAGCAATGAGCTTCGTGATTTTCACGCGACTGCCAGCCTGGAAAGCGGCAATTGTTGCCCGAACGATGCTGACGGATGCGAAGGCCAAATAATTTGTCTCAGCTCCGCCCCATAACATGAGCAACAACAAAGATAAAACTGCTGCAATTATCTCAACAACGATAACGGTAGGTCTGGGTGGAAGTCGATCTGTGAAGTGACCCCAGATTCCCACCACTATGGCAGGGATCAATCGTTGCAGACCAAGTATGAGGGTGGCTTGACCTAGATTGAAACCAGATTTCAACATAAAGGCAATCATGCACAGATTGAAAGTCAGGCTTCCAACTGAAGAGATCAAAGTTCCAAAATAAAATGCGGGCGCTATCCAGTTTTTATTCAACATGGGTGCTGTTCGCTTTCTTCGTCAAACGCCAGTTCTTTTTTTCTTCTGTAGTAGTGCGCTCTCGATAGGCCGAGAAGGTCGATCAATTTTTTATTGTCGCCGTTAACGAGTCGCAGACACCGTTTTAGAAAAACGCGCTCCATCCAATTAAGTGAACTATCAAGACTTGTGGCTGTTACCTCGGCCACCGTTGATGGGAGTAATCCATTTGGAATATTCGGATAATTTTCTTTGAGTTCTGCATCAGAGATTTGAATGTCTTCAATCTCAATAATGAAACGCTTGCCGGACTCTGCATTTAAGAGCGCGCGTTCAATTACGTTTTGAAGCTCGCGTATATTTCCGGGCCATAGATGATTTTCGAGGGCTTTTCTTGTTTCCGGCGAAAATGCCACCTTGGGGTGAAGCTTTTCGGCAAATCGTTTCGCTAAAATCAAAATATCTTCCTTACGTTCGCTCAAGGAAGGCGTGTGAAGCCTTAAAGTATTCAAGCGAAAATACAGATCCTCTCTGAAGGTTTTAGCTTTCACCATCTCTTCAAGGTTTCTGTTTGTCGCCGCAATGATTCGGACATCAACTGGAATAGGTTTTGTCTCGCCTATAGGGGTAATGATCTTTTCTTGAAGCACTCGAAGCAGTTTTACTTGCATGTTGAGAGGCAGCTCGCCGATCTCATCAAGAAAGATGTCGCCACCGTCGGCCAATAAAAAAAGGCCTGCCTTGTCGATCATGGCACCTGTGAAGGAACCTTTCTTATGACCGAAGAGTTCGCTTTCAAATAAGTTTTCAGGGATTGCTCCGCAGTTCACGGCGATAAAAGGCCGGGCCGGATTTTTTTCCTGAAGGTTAAGATTTCTTGCGATCAATTCTTTTCCGGTCCCATTTTCTCCGGTGATAAGAACTGTTGAGTGCGAGTTTTTGAATTTTAAGAATTCCGACCGAAGCTTCGTTATACTCGTAGAGATTCCTACGATTTCAAATCGAGCCGAGTCGGAAGCGACCTTTCTTGAAAGGACCGCATTGTCTTTTATGAGACTTTTGATTTTTAAAGCCTGGGATATTCTAAAAGACAAATTAACAGTGAAGTCCTCAGTTCCTTTGACGACATAGTCAACGGCACCAGCCTGGATGGTGGCGACAACGGTTTCAGTTTTTGTTTCCCCGGTCAGCATGATGACAGGGGTGTTGTGATTGCGCTGGCGGAGGGTTTTTAGGAATTCTAGGCCCGACATCTCGGGCATATTCATATCAAGGAGGATAAGATCAAGATGGCGGGTCATAACGATTTTCATCGCCTGCGGAATGGACGTCGCCGTTTCCACCGCGTATTCGGCGCTCAAGCATTCTTTGAGCTGCCTTAAAAAGCTCGCGTCGTCGTCAAAAGCGAGAATTGTGGTTTGAATTTGAGCCCCCATCAGCCCTCCATTCACCAATTTATAGAGCGAGATATATGCCAAGTTGTTTAAATATTGGGCAATGGTTGGAAATCACTTAGAAATCCATGAAAAGACGAAGATATTTTTATTTGGCATTTTGAGGGGAAAGTCTCAGGCCAGAGACTTCTCATGAACTATTTTCTAAAACCGACCAATTATTGAATAAAACTGGTTTAAATTCGCACCACAGGGGATTCAGACCTCAGCCTCAAAGGTGTCGTTCTTGCTCGGAAAAACTGGAGAATATGGACAAGTTTGATTTTTCACGCAGAAAGCATAGCGGGCTGGTATTCTGCCCGCTACAGAAAGAAGGGATTTTAGTAAGACGAAATCTAAAATTATTTACAGTCGTTAAATTGTGTTTTAGCGGAGATGTTATAGACATCTGGTTGATATGACTGCGTAAACACACCCACTCCTCGTGGGCCATTCATTGTAACGGAAACCTGTCTGGTTTCCACCATTCTTGGCTGACTCCACTGCACGGATGATTTGCAAACAAAGACATTTTGTCGCGGGCTTTGGCAGTCGTCTAAACGGTAGGTACTGTAACCGCTGCTAACAATTGCTTTTACGGGAAAACCCATTGGGTCCAGTTCAACGTTAAACCCGTTGTATATCCCTCCGCAGCCAATGGTCTGAGCCGCGAAGCTGGCTTGGGCGCACAGAGAAAGCACGATGAAGGCAAACACAGAATAAATATAATTTGTTCTCATAGGGGATATTCTCCTTGGGTTTAGAATGGAGCACGTTATATTGCGCCGTATTATTTTTGTCAAGAAAAATAATCCTTTTGCTGGCTCGGCGTTAATTTGGATGCTGGTGTTTTGGAGCCTTTTTGAAAAGTGACTAATTTCGCCAGCATTTCCGGGCATAGACCTCAGAGCCAGGGAAGCCTGCGAGCTTGGTGTTGAGTATGGATTTTGTTTTGGAATTTAATTGGCCTGAACCGGCCTGGGATAGAACATAAGGGGAAGTGCTCCCCCATGCTATTTGAAATCAATTCGGTGCTGTCAGTTGTCTTGAGAAATGCGAAAGCGATGGGGTTGGCCTTTTTAAGACCTCAATCGTGTTCTTTCGAACTTCATCATGAAAAGCTCGGAGTCCTATTGCGCCACCTAAGACAATAGCTCCAGAGAGCAGAACAACTTCGATCAGTCCAAGACCGGCATCAATAATTTTCTCCATAAAAAAACCTCCGTAAAAAGTTAGATCAAGAGATAACCAGAGAGGTTCACATGAAGGCGTCCTTGGTAAGAGCCGCATCCATCTTTTATTTCACTAAATGTGCAGGAAGCAAATCAGGAAGCAAAAGTAGCAACTCAAAGAAATGTTGCGACTTTTTCTGAAATAATCGCAGTCGGAGCGTCTGGCGCTTTTGTGTTTTTTCAATTACTTAGAACTGCTTGTGATTTTTGATCGATTAAGCTTTTTGGTCATTTTGTTTTACTTAAATTGGCGGAGACGGTGAGATTTGAACTCACGGTAGTCTTTTGGACTACGAGCCTTTAGCAAAGGCTTGGTTTCAGCCACTCACCCACGTCTCCGTCTATATAAATTATCGAATTCAATAAACTTTATTTGGTAAGTATCAGGATCTAAAATCTTGATATTATAGCTCTTTTCGAAAGTGCCATACCGATTCGGGTAAATCAAGGCATAATTTTTAGGAAAATATACGTGAAGGAACAAAACATTTGATTTTAACGCGAAATAATATTATTTCCTTCACTTCTCTGTCGTGCGGTCGTAGCTCAGCTGGATAGAGTACCTGACTACGAATCAGGTGGTCGGAGGTTCAAATCCTCCCGTCCGCACCAATTTTTTAATTCACTATACTTCACAAAAGACGAAGTAAGTCGCATACTAATCCCGATGGCCACTATTTTCTCTCACGCAGTTGTCGGTTGCACCATGGTTGGGTTGCTGCCAGCGAAAATGCGAACTAAAGCTGTTTATATTTTTGCAGGTTTCTCTGCGATTCTTCCTGATTTTGACTATCTTGGTTTCATTAATAATATTCCCTACAATAGTTTGTGGGGTCATCGCGGAATGACTCACTCTTTATTATTTGCAGCGATCATAGGGTTGATCTTTGGGCTACCTTTATCGCTATTGCAAAAAGCACCGGTCATTCGCTTGAGCGTCTTCTTTTTCCTGACCACGATATCTCATGGAATTATAGATGCCTGCACAACAGGCGGTTTGGGCGTCGCTTTCTATGCACCTTACAACACCCTCCGTTATTTCTTCCCCTGGCGGCCGATCGCGGTTTCGCCCATGGGAATGGGCTTTTTCTCTGAGAGAGGACTCGTTGTATTGATCAGTGAAATGTACTGGATTCTTCTTCCGTGCGCTGGGCTTCTTCTATTGCAATTGGCACTCAATTGGAAGCGCAAATCTTAAATTAATTTTATCAGTGTTATAAGATATTTTTTGTCCCGAAAATCCGCATTTTTCGTAGGGAAAAAGAAATTCTTACATTTACTTAAATTTGTAAAAAATAATTTGCGCTCAAGGGGTATATCGTGGAAACATCCGTGGCACTCTAGGAGGGGTCCTTGAAAACATTACTAACAACACTTTTATTCGCGGTTGCATTTTTTAATTTCAACCAAGCACACGCACAAAACCAAGTTAAAGAATGGACAGTTTTAGTTTATCTAAATGCAGATAACGATTTGTACCGTTTTGGTTTTCTGAATATGGCACAAATGGAAGCCATCGGCTCAACAGCTGGCATGAACGTAGTCGTTCAGTTTGATCCGGAACCAGCGGGCCAACCAACAACTCGCTACTTTGTGACTAAAAATCCAAAACCAGTGAATGGCAAAATCACATCTCAAGTTTTAGAGCAGTTGCCTGAAACAGACATGGGAAGTCCAAAAACGCTTTCTGATTTCTTAGTTTGGGGTGTTCAAAAATATCCGGCTAAAAAATACGCAGTTATCGTTTGGAATCATGGTAACGGCTGGCAGGGTGTTTCTTACGACGACAACCCACAATCACATTTAAGTATGCCTGAATTACGTGGTGGTTTCGAATCCATGAACATGGCGATCGCACAGCAACGTGGCGCCCGCAACCGTGGACCACAAATCGATCTAATAAATTTCGATGCGTGTATCATGTCTGCGCTTGAAGTAGGTTTCGAATTAAAAGACGTAGCTAAATATATGGTTGGATCTCAGTTCAACGAACCAGGTGAAGGTGAAAACTACACTCTATTCTTGACTCCTATGGCCGCAAAACCGGCGATCACTCCACGTGAATTAGCTGAAGTTATGGTTTATCAATACAGCATGAACTATAAAGGTCGCTCGGGTATCAACTACGCGGCGGTGGATTTAACTCGCATTAATAACTTTGTAGCGGGTTTCAATCAAACAGTAGGCGTTACAAACGCATCTCCTAATAAAGCTAAAATTAAAAATGCCTATGGTTCAGGAAGCTTTGACTTAGTAACAGGTTTGAACGGTGCGCGTGCGGCGGCTGGTACAGATGCTAATTCAACTGCGGCATTAGATGCTCTGATCGCAGCCTACGGATATCCTAAAGAAGGTATGGAGCGCGGCGTACCTAATATGCGTGAATCATTCCAAGCTTCAGGATTGACGGTTTCTAGATTCAAACCGTCACAAGTAAATTTCAAAACAGCAGTAAACGGTCAATGGCAACAAGCTCCTATGGTATTAGGTGCTAACGGCCAGTACGAATACAAATTCAACCGTCGCCCAGCTCAGTACTATGTAGTATCTGCTGGTGGCACTCGTGGACGTGAAGTTGCGGTACGTGATGCTCTAACTACTGTTTTACGTGATGATGCTAATCCAATCATGTTCCACAATCAGTTTCCTGAAACTAGCCCTTTGATTGCTGACTCTTACACGCTTCAAACTAAAGGTGCTCACGGTATGACACTATTCTCGTTAGCAGGTATGATGAGTGCTCGTAATCCTTCAACAGCACGTTTTGGTACAGACATGTTATCTCAGTACAAAGAATTACTATTTGCTCGTAGTGGCGCGCCTAATTGGACAGCGTTTTTCGGTCTTTAATTTTAGCCACGGCACAGCTGGCTATTTTTATCCTAACACATTTCTAATTCGACAAGCGATACCCTCAAAAGGTATCGCTTAATCCAACTAATCATTTAGGGGGAACGAATGAATAGAATCCAAATACTTTTACTTTCACTTTTTACAGCTCTAACAGTTTCGGCAGCACCTTTTAGATTTGATACTCGTAATCCACGTGGGCTTCGAAACTGGGAAACCTATGCTATCGTTGGCGATGCGGGAATTCGCAATGGTACAACAGAAGCTCTACGTAAAAATCTAGCCGCGAATAAAATGTTCCGATTGCTTATGCCCGGTGATAATTTGTATCTTCCTACAAGCAATTACCCAGCGACTTGGGACATCTGGAAAAAAGAAGGCTTTCAATTTTCGATGGTGGCCATCGGCAATCACAATAAAGGATACGCAGAAGAAGTGGCGTACTTCGGCATGCCTGGTGAGTACTACGCAGTGGAAAGCAAAGGCGCTTTGTTCCTAGTGTTAAACTCAGATAACAAAAACAATTACGCAAAACAAATCGCGTGGGTCGATCAAGTACTGACTCAGTCTAACTACCCATTAAATTTCATAATGTACCATCACCCAAGTATTACTCTGTCAAGCGCTCACAATTGGGAAGAAAGACGAGGATTTCAAGATGGCATGCGCGCCGTAATTAAAAAGCATGCGAAAAAAATCACGTCACTGATCGTAGGTCACGATCACTCTGCAGGCCTGTTTACATTAGACGAAGTTCCAATGATTTTAAGTGGTGCAAGCTGGGAAAGTCGGAACATCGATCTTCCAGTGCAAAAGGATCCACTATTCGTAGCTACGGGACTGTGGGCGACCACTAAAGGCGGATTTTGGTGGGGCAAACTAGATTACAATGCTCTTACTAAAGAGGTGTATGTGCACTTCAATCGTTTCGATAGACAACAAAGTAGATGCACGTTTCGAATTATGCCAAAACCACTCGCGAAATCACAAGGCTGTAAATAACATCCATCAAGACAAGGAGGGGCGTAAACCCCTCTTGTGGCCCGAAGTTAAAACTAAGCTTTTACTGACTTCTTTTTCTTTTTAGATTTTGATTTTTTCTTTTCGCTAGCTACTGAGCGATCTTTCTTTTTGTCAGCTTTCGCCAATTTCTTTTTCTTTTTATCTTTCTTAGCTACTTTCTTGCTCTTTACTGATTTAGAAACGTGAGCTTTTTTGCCACTTTTCTTTTTGGCTTCAGCCATGTTCGAGAAAGCGAAAGTGAAAACTAACATTACGGCTAGAACTATATTTTTTAACTGCATTGGGCCTCCTATAGACTAGCTATCGGTCTTAGTCCGTTGGACTTAAGTCATTTTTCATAGCTGTTGTAGGGACTTACGACCATCGTCTAGGTTTTGACTCTGGATGCGTGATTTCCACCACACGCGCTGTGCGTAAGGGTTTCAAGAGTGTTTCGATCTGAAACAAAGCTATTCAAAAATAGTGATTTTATCGCCCGCAATTTCAAGCAAATCTTGATAGTAGAGTTGCGCGCGTGAATGACAGATCATGCGCCATTGTTCGTTGAATGAGGTGTAGGTAAATAGGGCGCGATTTTTATTTGGATAGCTAACGTCCACTTTGTACAGTGAGCTTTTCAATTCACCCGAGTAGCGCATTTTTTCGCTTTCAAAGTAGCAATAATTTTGACTCGAACTTATGTCGCTGAATGAAACCAGCATGCCATCTACCAGATAGGCATCTTTCACTTTTACTTTCGATGTATAGAAAGGAATTAGAGGGTCTTTGAAGGTGAATTTCAAATTCGCTTGCGTGAGTGGCTTCATTTCTTGTGGTGAAAACTTCTTTGGATTCTTGGTTTTTAAAGCGTGTAGGACGTTTTGAAATTCATCACAGTATTTTTTCAAATCATGAAAAGAATAGGCGTACGTATCACGCGAACATTCAGTGTAGTTGTAGTTGAAAAAAAACTGATTGCACATTTTTTTAGATGCCAGCGCTAAATTAAACGCAGACTCATCAGTGGTATTCGAGTTTTCGATAGTTTTGATAGTCGCAAAGAATTCACTTTTTTTAGTAAGAACAAATTCAATCAGTTCATTGCTGCATATCGGTTTGTTTTCATCGCGCTCGGCAGGTGATGGTGAGTTTTTAGAGCTCGCGGGTGGTTTTGATTTGTTAGAAATATTTTTCTGGCATTTCAAATCAAAATCGTTGGTGTGGACTCGAAGCTCAGATCCATCCACGATCGAAAAACATTTTACACCAGGGTAACTAGCATAAAATTCATCACACAAAGCCTGCATGTTTCCTGTACCGGTAGGAAGGTTCAGAATTTTTTCATATTCGCGCGAGTATTCTTCGGAGCATGTGCCACCAGATTGTACCGCGCCCGTCTTAGGCGAAGTCGCTTGTGTACAACTGCTTAGGCCGAAGGCGATTGTGATAAAAAGTAGAAGAAAAGCGAACGTCAGTTGCATGTATAAATCCTATTAGCGACCTAAGGCGGCAGGGTCAACACTGGCTCAAGGAAACTCAATCACAAAGCCAAAAAAGGGCCTACTTTCCTATATTTATTTCAAAGCTCTGATGGCCTTAAATGTAACCATACGCCGCAAATTTGGCAGATCCTTGACAGTCCATTTAGCCATTGGAGTTTTAGTGAGCCTCCAGGGAAAGGGAGGTGTTTTATCGCCTGGCACATCGTTTGTTAATTATCATGAATAGAACGGTCCGATTTACATTGGGTGACAAGAATATGATCAAATTTATTACAGTTGTTTTAGTTGCTACTTCGAGCGTATTCGCTTCCGGTTTGACCACGGCGGGAAACCCTGTTTTGACTCCGCTGGCTCCTTCTTTGGCCCCCCCGACACAGATTATCAAGGCCGCATTGCCTTTGCCTGCAGCTCCTATCGCAAATACGGTTAAAAGCTTTAGAGAGTGGAAAAACGAAAAAGTTCAGTTGGCTATCAAGAAAGTCACGATAACAAAAGCTCAGATTGAATACAGAAAACTAAACAAACAATTCTTACAAAAAAGCGAACCAGTAGCAGCCAAAGATCCTGAAACTGATCGTCTAGAATCCTTACTAAAAAATGACCTGTATTCTTTGGAAGTAGCTCAAGAATTAAGCGTTACTGACTATTTTGCCATTTATCTAACGAAACAAGAAAACAAACCAGACGCATATAAAGAAGCAGCAGCAAAGATGACCCCTGATGAAGTTGGTCAGCTTATCAAAGCGTACGCTGATTCTATGTTTTCTACAAACGCACCTACCCCACCCGCAGCTAAAGTTGGCCCAACTGCCATGGAAAAGCCAGACACTGCCAAGTAGATTCTAGAACA
>CAZCHT010000170.1:0-9985 GCA_964498705.1 uncultured Bdellovibrio sp.
TATTCAGAATAAGTTCTAATGTCTTCCTTAACCTGTTTTAAATCCGGTAGACTGATATTGAACACTGACAACTTATAATACAGGTCCTGTCTTAACAGACCCTCACGAGCTAAATCGCTTAAACTCCGTTTAGAGGTCGTAATTACAACAGGCTTTACTTGCAGCGAACGAGTTTGAATATACTGTGCTAGAATCGCTTGATTTTCTTTATGTAGATAATCCACATTTTCTAAAAGAATGTGTCTATATTTGCATGCTTCTAGTTCTGCCTTGAATTTTTCTTCTTCGATTTCTTTAACGTCAATTTTGCAGTAGTTATCAGTCAAACCTGATTTTTCTAGAATAACTTGTGCCCAAGTTGATTTCCCAGTCCCTTGTGATCCATGAATATTGATATTAGATTCAATCGGCAATATTGACTGAACTAGCTTTTGCAAGCTCAAGTAGGTTTCTGATTTGTATTTCATGCCAAAAAGATCAACTGTATTCATTATCATCTCCTTAATTCTTTTCCATAGCAGGTATGCGGTCTAAATATTTTTTGTAATCCGATTTCCATTCATTTGAACTCACTTGTTCTTGAGCCATTTTCTTCCATGATTCTGACTCTTGACCTTTAAACTGGCCCCAAATATCTTGAGCTTTTTGTAACTGACCCCGATCGAAATAGAGTTTTCCTAAGCGGAATCTAACAGAAGCCATTTGGTTCGTTGGTTCGTATTGCGTTAACAATTTGTCGTACCAAACGATCGCTTGGTCGAAATCATTCTCAGAATCATAAATTTTTGCAATTTGTTCTAAACTTCGTTTATGAAGATTCTTGTCAACAAGACCCGTGTCCGTCATTAACGTGTCCACTCGCTTAAGTGATTCAACCGCTTCTTTCTTCATACCTTTTTTCTGTTCATACTGACTCAAGATAAAATAGGGCTCAGCAACATGCTCTGGCTGGCCTTTCCAGTATTTTAATAGTTCTGTTAAATACAAAATGGCACGATCAACATCACCTTTTTTGTCATTCAAACTAGAGGCAAGGACGATTCTTTCGATCTGTTCTTTTTCAGTTAAAGTATCTGTTGGCTTGATCTGTTTTAAATAATCAAGTGCTTTAGAATAATTTTTATTTTGGTTCTCAGCATTTGCTAAGCGTAGATAAAGTTCTGATTCAGACGGCATATCTTCATTTACTACAAGTGCTTTGCCGGCTTCTGTTCCTTTAACTGCCAAAAATTTATTTAGAACTTCTGTGTAGTAATTAATTGCTGGTTTGTATACGCCACCTTGCTCGTAGGCTTTACCAATTTGATACTTGATATCAATGCGGTTTGAATTTTTCAACCAAGTGTCAAAGTAGTCGGTATAGATTTTAAGAGCGTCTAAATAGTTGTTCTCTTTAACTTGTTTAGCAATTTTTGAATAGATGTTAGAGAAAATACGTTTTGTGAAAAGGTCCCTATCCACCGTCGTTGGATTTTTACGGTAATGATCAATCAACATTTTTATAGCTTCGTCATAGTCCTGGCGGTCGGCATAACCTTCAGAGATCAAAATCTTTGAAAACGAATCGATTCCAATAAGTTCAGACTTCTTTGATAAATCAAGAATTTCATTTACCGTAGTCGCCACTTCCTTAGGCTTCATGCCCTTCATTTTAGAGGATAAAATCCTAAGTCTTGCTACGATTGCTGATGGGCTATCACCGTTACGGAAATAGGTTTCCAAATACGCACCTAAAACTTTGTTTTTGTCAGCGCCTAAGATATCTAGTAACTCGCCAACGCGAGTCATCGCAAATGGAGTCAGTTTATCTTGTGGAAATTTTTTAATAAATTCCCGATAGGAATCTAAGCTATCTCTGTATTTGTCTTGCAAGAACAAAGATTGGGCCTTGTTATAGTAAGCATTTGGAAAGTTATTTTGAAATCCTGGAATTTTAGCGATAGCATCCGTATACATTTGAACCGCTTTACCATAATTTCGTTCAGCTAATTTGACATCACCTTTGCGATACGCGGCCTCTGCCTTCATCTCTTCAAAAATCGAATTCTTTTGAAGCTCGTCATACGACTTAATTGCTTCTTCAAATTGATTCATATTTTGAAAACTCAACGCCATTCCTAGCTGAGCTAAATCATTAGAAAACGAACCCTTTTTATTCCACAACGCATTCTTCGTGTGATTTTGAAATGAACGAAGTGAGTTAAAATAGTCTTTTTTCTCGAATGCCAAAACTCCCAGCATTAACGAGTACTTCTCTGCCATCGCATGCTCAGGCGTTTTCTGAACAACGTCTTTCATTTTCTGGGTGGCTAAGTCATAATGACTTGCGCTCTTTTCGTTCTGCCATAAACGCAAATGAACTTGGATGCTCATATTTTGGATAAGATCTTTGTATTCAGATTCAGGGTATTTCTCCATGAACCAGTCATACGTTTTAAGGAAAACCTGATCGCGTTCATTTTTAAACAAAGTTTGCAACAAACGTGCGTGTTTGTTGTCTTTTTCTTCATTCGGCATGATTTCAAATAGTGTCTCTGCATTTTTGATTCGTGCCCAGTCAGCTACTGGTAAAATATGATTAGGAAACGGAATATAATAGTTCTCTTTACTTTTGATAATCGAGCTTTCTTTAATTTCATAATCTTTTAATGAAAAGCGATCATAAAATGGATCCGCACCATCAAAAATGCCGGCTAATTTATTTTCAAAAGTTTTTTTATCAGCAATTGCCATCAAACCCGACTTTTCAATTTCCAAGAAATCAGCCGTTGCTGGGGTTCGAGTTCCTGATTTAGAGTCTTTAGTCGCTGCTTGTTTGGCGGTCTGTTTAGTTTTATCCGTTGCTACTGGTTTTTCTGCATCTTTAGTGTCTTTATTCGATTTTGCTTTCTTTGAATTTGGAAACAAATCGACTACCAATCGTGACGGAGATTCCATCAAGTAATCAAATACATCCAAATCGGTTGCCAAGTCTAACGTAATTTTAGTTTTACCATCTGGACCGTTCGCATCGATCGATACTTTTTTTACCCAGTCCGCTTTAAAATTTTTAACTTCAGCTAAACTTTTTTGGTCCAATGAATCTAGAGTGATTTCAACGGCGCTGCCGCCCTTTCTATCTTTCTTTTCAACATTGTAGTCCCAATCCTTACGTCCTGAAAATTCTAAATGGATTGTTTCGTCTTGATAGGAAATATGCGAGCTTACGGGAGCCGCATTTTGATTTGAAAATGCACTACTTGAAAATAAAAAAGTAACAATAATATAAAACGTTTTTCTTGAAACCATTGTAAAAAACTAAAATGCACATTGAATGCCACTGGACTTCACATCAAAGGTATAGGAAAAAATATCCTATAAAGAATTAATCGAAATTGGTAAACCTGGACTGACAGATTACTGACGGTCGAGTTTTACTTTTTGACATTTAAAATTTAACTAGAGCTACCGAAAAGAAATCTGTATGAACACCACCCACCGCCTTTTTCTACTATTGCCGTTTATCTTTTTGCTTAATTCATGCATTACGATTGGGGTTTCCAAAGATCCTGAGCCAGCTAAGAATCTTGAGTTCAAAGCACCCGGAAGTCCATTCTCAGATTTGAAATCTAAGACCGGCGATAAAGCCTGGATCTCTAGCAAAACAAACAACGTGATATCATACATATCAGATTGTGCTCCCAACCAGGATCCGACGCTAGATCAACTGGAACAAGACGCCCTATCGGGTTTGGAAAAACTAGAAATCAAAAGCCGAGAAGAAGTTCCATACAACCAGCGTAGGGCGCGCACGACTGTCGGTGAAGGCCTCATCGATGGCGTAAAAGTAAAACTTAACGTTGTTTCATTTAAAAAGAACGCATGTAGCTACAATCTGATTTATGGTGGTGTAGCCGAACGTTTTGATAGCGAAAGTTCAGAATTCAAACAGTTCACTGAAAACTTTAGGGCACCATGATCCACGCATTTATTGCCTCTTCCCCTTTATACCTGTTCATTCTTGAAATCCTAAAGTTCTATGGCGGAATAGGGGTCCTAACACTTCAGCTAATGCGTGATACATTTAAAGGCAAGATCTACTGGAAACTCGTCATGGAGCAAGTATTTCAAGTCGGTAACCGCTCGCTTCCATTGATTGTAGTTACTGCCATCAGCACTGGTATGGTTATGTCTCTTCAATTTGGTCTAGGATTAGAAAAGTTCGGCGGAAAGATGTACGTACCCAAACTAGTTTCCCTCATCGTACTTCGCGAGATGGGTCCAGTATTTACATCACTCATGGTCGCTGCGCGAGTGGGCGCTGGTTTCGCCTCTGAAATTGGCAGTATGGTCGTTACTCAGCAAATCGATGCAATACGTGCGCTAGGTACATCGCCACTGAAAACGATTGTCATTCCTCGAGTGATCGCGACCTTTATATCTCTTCCGCTACTAGTGGCTATCGCCAATGTCGTTAGTAATTTCGGCGCTTTGCTAGTTGGCTACTCGGAACTGAAATTAGATCCTAATTTCTATGTATTAAAAATTATCCAAACTGTAACAATGATGGATTACTTCTCTGGATTTTTGAAAAGTTTCGTATTTGCACTTTGCATCGCTATCCCGTCTTGCTATTTCGGTCTGACCGTTAAAAACGGAACAAAAGAAGTTGGTATGGCCACTACGAAAGCGGTCGTTGTATCATCAATTCTAGTTCTTGTCGGAAACTTCTTCTTGTCTAAATTGTTTTGGATTGTGGAAAGACTGACATGATTGAAGTTAAAAATTTCCGCAAATCATTTGGTTCTAAAGAAGTTCACAAAGGCATCACTTTCTCTGTAAAGAAAGGCGAATGCATGGGTTTGATCGGCGGATCTGGCGTGGGTAAAAGTGTTATATTACGTAGTTTGATCGGTCTAGAAAAGCCCGACAGCGGTGAAATTTTTATCGATGGTGAAGAAATCACTCGTTACAAAGAAAATGATTTAGTCGAAATTCGCAAAAAAGTAGCCTATGTATTTCAAGGCGGAGCTCTGTTTGACTCGATGACAGTATATGAGAACTTAGCTTATCCTTTACGCGAACATACTAACAAATCAGAAGCCGAGATAAAAAAAATGATTTCTGATCAATTAGGTGAATTCGGCTTACCGAAAGCGGAAGGTTTGTACCCGGCCAATCTATCTGGCGGTATGCAAAAACGTGTGGGCCTAGCTCGGGCACTCATGATGCAGCCAAAATTGATTCTGTATGACGAACCAACGGCGGGTCTAGATCCGTCCAATACCCGCAAAATTCAGGAACATATCCTTAAGCTAAAGGCTACGGGTATCACATCTATCCTAGTTACACACGATATGCCGACAGCGTTCGCGGTGTGTGATAAAATGTCATTCATTTTGGATGGCAAAATCGCTTTTGAAGGTTCACTCAACGAAATTCATCAGGATAAAAACGGTATTGTTAAAAAATTCATTGATGGAGAAGGCTAATATGGAAACCACGCTAAAAAACCAAATCAAAGTCGGAATTTTCCTAGTGTTGGGTATCGTCATCACCATGGGTAGTATCTTTATGTTAGGCGCGAACAAAGCTTTGTTCTCTAACTTTACTCACCTTTATGCTGATTTTGAAAACGTACAGGGCCTAGCACGTGGTAGCGTTGTATCGTTATCCGGTGTGGTTATCGGAAATATCGAAGCGATTGATTTTGTTTCCGAGAAGAACTTACTTCGCGTAAATATGAAAATCGAAAACGATTACTTAAGACGCGTATTTAAAGGCTCTGAAGTTGAAATCCGCACACAAGGTGCTTTGGGTGACAAATTTATTTATATCATCCCGGGTGATCCGCGCGCCGAAGCTATCAAAGACGGTGACACGCTACCCATCGCAAAATCCACAGATATCTTAAACGTAATATCTGAACGCGGGAAAGAAACCGAGAAAATTTTTGATATTATCAATGAAGTCTATAAGCTGACTAAAACTCTGAACCATGAAAATCACATTGGAACGATGGTAGCCAACATGAGCCAAGCTAGCCGCGATTTTAAAATAATCAGCGAAAAATCGCTGAAGATCGTTTCTGACTTTTCTGACGGTAAATCACCATCTGTTCAAATGAAAGCGTCCATCGATAAGCTAAACAATATCCTGGGTAAGATAGATCGCGGTGAAGGCACATTGGGCGCGTTAGTAAATGATTCTAGCTTGCACGATCAGCTAAAAGCCCTTGTTGGCGGCAGCCAACGCAAGAACCATGTTAAATCGCTTATGCGAACGTCGATCGAAAAAGACTAAACCGCAAAATAAAAAACCCGGTGTCTTAACCGGGTTTTTAGTTTCAGAATCTCTGTATTATCTATCTTACAAGCATTTACGACTATCTAAATGATTTCTTAAGTACGCCACAAATCCATTGAAAACATCTTTGTATTCAGAACACAAATCTAAACTTTGTGTGCAACCAGCTACTTCACCCAATTTAATTTTTGTACCATTAGCGTATTCCACACCAGCAAATGGATATTTGTAAATCTGTGCACAGGCCACATCTTCGCGATTCGCCGGAACATTAGGTTGGCAAACTTTTACACTTTGCAAGATAGATTTGAACTCTTCAAGTTCCTGCCGACGTAAACACAAGCGAGTGGCGTTTACAACTCCGCCGTCCAGGTCTACATAGCGCATTTCACCATTAGATAAGTTGATTTTCAAATTCTGAGAATCACGCACTGACTTCCTTTGAATATCGTTCTCAGCATATAAAGAGCGTAATGATATATCTATATAATCAGCGGTACTCAAATCCACGTTGTCAATTTTATCCATTGAATTAGATGTAGGGTTTAGGTCCACAGTCGCCCCTGATGTCGCCGGCGTAAATGCCGAGGAACCTGCAGACTGTGCACAGTTTTGAAAAGTACCAACTAAAATTATACTCGAAAACGAAAGCAGAATAACTTTCGCAATAGTATTCGGTTTCAACTCACACCCCACGTTAATCTAGAATAATACAGGACGGCGCGATTTCAAAATTTAGACTTCTATTTGTCTCAGCTTGAGCCGAACAAACTAGCATTGCTTCCCAGGTTCAAAGTGAGGCGATCTATCTCAAGATTAATTGAGTCATAATATTACAGGACAGGCCGATCCTTATAGTAGGTAAGGGAGATAACGATATGAGTTTAAAAGTAGCCATTTTCGAAGACGACATGGATGTAGCCGATCTTCTAAAAGAGATGATGGAAACTAAAGATTTCGATGTAGTTACATTCTACAATTTAAAAGATATGAACTGGCAGAATTGCGATATCGTATTAGGTGACTATAGAAATAAAATAGTCGCATTTAAGACGTTACAATCTGAATGCTCAAAACGAAACATTCCACTCGTAGCTATTTCTGGTGCCGATACAGATTACATTCCTCAGCTTCTTAAGCCTTTTTCGATTGAAGACCTACAATCTACTGTTCTTGAAACACTAGTGAACTTTAAACGAAATATTCGAAAGCACCACGAAGCCATGTCTGAAAATGTAATTTCAAGTTTATTTAGAAAGACGTCTTAAAAGAATACACGAGCGTACTGATTGCAGCTAGAACGCGATTTTACACGTACCAAAATGTTAACCAATATTTGATTTAAAAATTGGCAAAATAGACCGATCCTAATAGCAGGAGTGATTAATATATGAGTTTAAAAGTTGCCATTTTTGAAGATGATAAGGACGTTGCTGACTTGCTTAAAGAAATGATGGAAAGAAAAGACTACGTAGTCACAAACTTTTACAGCTTAAAAGACGCTGCCTGGAAAGAATGCGACGTTGTGCTCGGCGACTACAGAAACCATATTGTTTCATTCAAATCTTTAGAAAAAGAATGCCTTAGAGATTCAATTCCATTAATAGCCATTTCTGGTGAAGAAACTCAATATCTGCCTCAATTAATCAAGCCGTTTGCCATCGAAGAATTGCAATCAGTAATTTTAGATCAGTTGATGAAGAGCAGAAAACGCTTGGGTAAAAAAGAGGAAGGTAAAGACCAAGGGTTCTTTTCTTCATTCTTCAAAAAATCATCTTAATAGATTATTTATAAACTAAAAGTAATTCCCATAAGTACGTCAAATTCGTTACTTATGGCACTATCTGGTCCTGCTAATGGCAGGAACCTAACGCCTAAATTTAGAGACATATTCTCTTTCCAATAAATTTCTGTTCCACCGCCAAAGCCAAAACCAGCGTAGGAAGACTGTATCGATTGATACTGTCGTTGATGGAAGGCTACAGACAAATACGGCTTATATAGCTCATAACTGCGATAGTGGACATTTTCACTAGAGGCTTCGATTGGGTTGGCCGATGTAAACGGAAAGTAAACCAAGCCAATATCAGGGCCAAAACCAAAGTCTCCAGAGAACGTCTTTGAAGCTACCAATGAATAACCCACGCTCGCCTCTAAAAATGAGTTTACGGCATAGCGTAAACCAATTTGATACGATCCAAAGTTATTCACGTTTCCAGACTTTTCTTTAGTCTTTGCTTCCAAAGAAAAGTATCCGCCCATTACATCGATTTTTGATTTAGCAAAAGCCGAACGAGCGCCAAAAAAACTAATAAGTAGCAGCGAAGTTAGTAAGAATCTGGTGGTTTTCATTTTTTCTTACGCCGCTTTCATCTCTTTAATGGCATCTTCAGCTTTAGGTTCAAGCTGCAGCTCCATAATAGATTTACCAATCTTCTCGCGTATTTCACCGACTCTTTGTTTAACTGGGTTCTTCAAGTCGTAACTCTTCAGCATTTCAAAGTACCTAAATTTTTGTTTATCACTCATGCGCTTCTCGATCTCACGTCGCTCGGCCCTACCGACATTAAACATCGCCATAGCCCAATCTTCGATTTTATACATTCCTACAATCTTATCGTAAGCGGCGGGCTCAAGTTCAAAGATTTTAAAGTAAGGAGGACGTATAGACCACAGTAACGAAGATTCTCCCGAGGCCATATAAATTTCTTTTTCGGCCACTGGATCACTCGTTTTAAGGAACCCGAGTAAATCTCTTTCATTTTTATAGTTCTCTAACACTGTCAGATCTCTCAATGGTGACAACTCGAGAGCTTTTTTCATATATTCGACAATCTTCTCGTGAGGCAGTTTCTTAGCCTTAAATGATGGATCAAGCAGCTGACCCCAAGCACCAGGATAGCAATCCCTAGCCGCATCGATCGCAAACGATTTCGGTAAAAAGAAAAGCATCGAAAAAGCGTCGGACTGAGGAATGCCATTGAAGAAATCCCGCTTCTTGGCACTTAGGCGCCACACGTATATCAACAAATCTAACCATTCCCTATCAGTTTCATTTCTCTGATTTTTCAAACAGCGATTCAAAATCTCTAATGAATACGACGTGACGTCAGATGGATCAATCATTGCCTCTAGCCACTTGTCTCCGTAACTATAACTGAACAACTTCTGTCGCATTTCATAGGGAAACTCGCTTAATAGAGCGCCCAAATCACTTGGCCTCTCTTCAGCCGCCTTATGAAATATAAGAATGTCTTCCAAATTTGGAAAACCTTTATGAGAATCCAGAATTTTTAAGCCGGTCGCAATTATTTCTCGATTTTTTATCGGATCCTGCAATTTTAAATCTGCGCTTCCAAAGTTAGCACCTTTAGATTCATTTCCACCTGTAGCATTGATCGTAGCATTAACAACACCGCCGCCGCTGCCAGATCCTTGTGACCAGTTGCGGGATGAAATACTTGCCACCGAAGAGGAGATCCGCAGTCTGCAAATCGACTTGCAGACTGCGGTCGGAATGGAGAAAGCCTTCATCGTGGCTCAAATCAAGAAGAAGCGGGCCGAAGTTGTCCAACTTCGACAAGCCGCCGCCGCCCAAGGTTGTTCGAACATTCCGTGAACGGCCAGTAACAGGCAACGACGCAGAAAAACGAGACGGTGGCCCGCGTGTGTGCCCGAGTTGGTGATCCTTCACATGCAC
>CAZCHT010000171.1:0-9981 GCA_964498705.1 uncultured Bdellovibrio sp.
TGGAAAGCTGAAAAGTTTAACTAGGATTACAGGAGCTTCAGTGGCTAATTTGCAGCCACTGAAGACGTTTAGATAAAAAATCTAATGCTATTATTTCACGCTCCACTTTTTATTTTAATCCGATTAAATTAAGGTGGTCGCAACGACTATGAAGCAAAAAATTACCCAGATCGTTTTGCATAATGCATTTTATTTTGGACTAAGATCGATCATTAGCTCTGAGGTGCGAATTCATTTTTCCAGCGAAGCGAATGGGTTTGTGGTGTCGATCCCTCAAATCGAGGCTCTGAGCAGTCTTCCTGTTGATCAACCTCAGAAATTTAATTGAATCAATGCCAGTTTTTTTATAAATTTCTTTAATTCACTATAGGTATGGAAAGACGGAAACAACTCCCTTTGCCGGGTAGGGATCGTACTAGTTCCAATTGGCCTCCAATTGATTGAGCTAGTTTTTTGGATACGATAAGTCCCAGCCCTAAACCGCCTTGAGGTCGGGTTGACGAGCCATCGATTTGCCCAAATACCTGACCGAGTGAGTTTGTCTTTTCCGAATCTATACCAATTCCGGTATCTTCCACTTCAAAAATTATTTTGCCCTTGCTTTCATTTTGCAATTCGAAGTCGAAAAAAGCACGCATCTTTACCTGCCCCGTTGTGGTGAATTTTATTGCGTTATCTAACAAATGCATGAGTATTCTTTCCGCTTGCGATACAAATGTATAAACCGAATTAGGAAAACTGTTTTCATGTGAAAGTATTAACTTCAAACCCTTTCTTGCCGCCTTAGGTTTGAAAAAAATCGCAATGTTTTCGAAAAATCGATCAAGATCTAAAGCATCTTTAAGAGTCGATTTGTCGTTCATTTCGGCTTCGGATATAGAAACTATGTCTGCCAGTAAATTCGCTAGCCTTTGTGCATTCTCGTGAATTCGGCTCAAAAAGAGAGTTTGATCATTTTGACATTCTGACAAAAGAATCTCACTAAACCCCAAGATGGCTGTCAATGGGGTCCGTAATTCATGGCTAACATTATTTAAGAATTCTGTCTTTGATCGCGATAACGACTCGGATTGTTCTTTCAGAAGGCGCAAAGCATTTTCCGATTTTTTTTGATTTGAAATATCGGTAGCGGTCGTAAACCAACTCGCACTATTTACAGCTAAATCGGGGATGACAATAGCAGAAATTAGGTGATGTATATAAACATTGTCTGCCGGTCGTTTAAGCCTGACTTCGCATTGAAAGGACACGTTCTTGGAAAGTGCCAATTCAATAGTTTTCACCATGTGCGGTTTGTCGTCAGGATGGACGAGACTGTTTAAACTATCCAGGTTAATTGCGCTTGTACCTAAATCTGCAAAATCCGTAAACCTACGATTTCCATATTCTATACTTCCCTCTCGGTTCATTTTCCAGGCCAGCTGAGGGATCGAGTCTAGCAAAGCTTTAAAAAATGATTTCGATTGCAATGCTTCATGCTCAGCTCGAATACGATTTTGTATCTCTTTACTTAGCTGATCATTGAACTGTTCAAGTGCCAATACTTGCTTTGAAAGCTGATTGGTTAAAATTCTTAAATGTTCCTGTTCGTAGCGAGGACCAATTTCTGAGTTAGTCCCAGTCACAGAAGACAACGCTGCTGTTACCGCACTCAGAATCTCGACAGGTTCGGCCGGTTTAATTAGGACGGCCGATACTCCGCCAGATTTGGCCAATGCAATTTCTTCCCAACCCGAATAAGTACCTGTATAAAAAATCACTTTTAAATCAGAATAGGAAGGACTTAATCGAATGTTTCTCAGAAATTCATAGCCGTCCATGATCGGCATTAAAACATCGGTTATAACGAGATCTGGTTTGTGCTGCTTAACAAGATCGAGCCCTTCTTTCCCATTGCTTCCTTCTAAAACCGAATAGCCTCGCTCAAGCAAAATATTTTTCGTAATCATTCTAAAAATTAAACTGTCATCGAGTATCAATATATTTTGTTTTTCAACCATATTGATTTAGTTAACAAGAATTGATAATTAAAACCAGATAAATTTGAGAAAGAACTAAAATGATGAAAAACATGTCCGTAAAAGAAATGGGGAATGACTTATTCGATAAGTTAATTGAGGTGGCCCCAAGTGCTATGATTATGATTGACGAAGATGGACAAATTCTTCTTGCAAATTTACAAGCGGAACGACTTTTTGGATACTCAAAAACCGAGCTACTGGATTTAAAAATTGAAAGTTTAGTTCCGGATCGATTTAAATCACATCACCCTCATTTACGAAAATCTTTTTTTGCAAAGCCGCAAAATCGGGCTATGGGCGCGGGGCGCGAGCTGTTTGGAAAACGCAAAGACGCAACCGAATTGCCAATTGAAATAGGTTTGAATCCGCTTGATATTAAGGGGAAAACCTACGTGCTGGCATCGATAATAGATATAAGTGAACGGAAAAAATCTGAAGATAGGTTTCGTCTAGCAGTGGAAGCTGCGCCGAATGCAATGATTATGATCGATACAGACGGGAAAATTGTTATGGTCAATAAACAAACCGAAAATTTGTTTTTATACGAAAGGACCCAGTTGTTGGGTCAGCCGATAGAAGCATTAGTTCCTGAAAGATTTAGGCATCACCATCCTCAACTTCGTAGTGGGTTTGCAAAAGACCCCAAAATTCGTTCGATGGGTGCAGGACGAGATTTGTTTGGACGCCGTTCTAACGGAACAGAAATTCCGATAGAAATTGGATTAACTCCTGTCGGAGAGAAACCGACGTTGTTTGTCCTTGCGTCCATCATAGATATTACGGAAAGAAAGAAGAATGAGCAGTTAATTGCGGCCAAAGAAGCCGCCCTCGAGGCCTCCCGCATTAAATCTCAATTCTTGGCAACAATGAGCCACGAAATTAGAACTCCTCTAAATGGAATCGTTGGTCTTACCAATTTGTTGTTTAACATGGAGATGAGTGAACAGCAAAAGGAGCACTTGATAGGGATACGCACGTCGACGGATACCCTTCTCAGTTTAATAAATGATATTTTAGATCTCTCTAAAATTGAAGCCGGCCGAATGGAAATTGAAATCACTGATTTCAATGTGGGGCAGATAATATCAGATGCCGTAAGTGTCGTAAGTCCAGCTGTTAAATCCAAAGGCCTCTATTTAAAAACTGAGATTGATGAGAGTCTTCCGACCTGGCTTAAGGGAGACATGGCTAAGCTTAAGCAGGTGCTAATTAATTTGCTAGGAAATGCGACAAAATTCACAGATAAGGGCGGGATCACAATTCGAGCCAATAAAATCACGTCGTCAAATGGAATAGTCTTTGTTCGATTTGAAGTAGAAGATACTGGAATTGGTATTTTAGAAGCCACTAAAGGCCATCTTTTTGAAGTTTTCTCTCAAGGTGACAATTCCACAAGTCGTAAATATGGAGGAACTGGCCTAGGTCTTTCAATTAGCAAAAAGTTGATTGAAATTATGAATGGGGAAATAGGTGTTAACGGAGCTCCCAGTCACGGAAGTTGTTTTTGGATCACTCTTTCTTTATCTGAAGGTATTGAAATTAAAAAGGCACTGAAGCAACCCAAGAGTCTTGTTCTTCGTGACCAGGCGAAAAAATTCAATGTTCTTGTGGCTGAAGACAATGTGATAAATCAAAAAGTAGCTTTGGGGACACTAAAAAACTTCGGAATTGATGGACAGGTTGTCGGTAATGGAATTGAAGCCATTGAAATTCTCAATAGAATTCCATTTGATATCGTATTGATGGATTGCCAGATGCCAGAGATGGATGGATTTGAGGCCACCTCAAAAATACGGCAGAGTGAAACTCCGCGCATAAAAAGCATTCCCATTGTGGCAATGACGGCCAATGTAATGCAAGGTGATCGCGAGCGTTGTTTAGAGGTTGGAATGAACGACTATATTTCTAAACCGATTGACCAAAACGATTTAGAAAGAATTCTTTTACGGTGGCTTCCTATTGACCCGGATAATTTAATGCCAGCAAGTAGTCAATCTGATAGTCAAGTTTTAGCCGTTTCAGATGCTCTCGTTAAATTAAGAAACACCTACAATGATGGATTGGTGACTGATCTAATTAATACATTTGTAATGACTACTCCTCAGAATTTGAACAAATTGGAAAAGGCATTTCAGCGTTTTGATTTCAAAACTATTTTAATGGAAGCGCATACGATTAAATCAACTTGTCTCTTGCTTGGCCTGACCGATTTCTCGTCTTTAGCTTTTCAAGTTGAAAAAACATGTCGCCAAGAAAACAAAGATCATTTGGAAATTCAGATTCCGATCCTTATTAAAGGATTTTCTGTGGCAGTAATGAAGCTAAAAGAAGCCGCAGAGATCCTGAATTTAAAAAGTTAGTGTTTGAGCAAACCACGAGAAACTCAAAGTTCAGTCTGAGCCCCTGGGGCGGCATCGACAGCTATAAAATGAAACATCGGTGGTTGAAACCGAAAGAAAATTGTTACGGGTTCGCTGACACCGGAGTGCTCTGAATTTTCGCCATGCCGATGATGCACCTGGTGCCTTGAAGAAGTGATCCTCCCCAGAAAATCGCCGAATCTAGGACACCGGGTTCTGAGAAAGACGCCTGTCGCAAATCTTCACATTCTTTCAAATAGTGATTGCAAATCCCTGCTGATTGTTCATTTTCACAAACCCAGTTTAAGGTTCTGTAGGTTTGTGAAATCACTTTTACATCTGCACGCTCAGAGTGAATTTCGACACTACAAATAATTTTGGCTTGGCCGTTTTCCTGAATTTCACTTGTCAGTGAACGAGTAAAATTTTTATATTTCAAAACAAGATCTTGGTTTTTGCCAAGCTCGATTTTACGAGCTTCGATATTAGCTATAAAATTTTCACAGTGTTCACCAAGTTCTTGAGCAGTACCTTTGCTCGTCCAATTTAAGACTCTATTGGAGGGCAAACCAAATAGACAATTTGTACCTTCTTCGTTACACCCAACTCCTATATAATAGGGAGCCGCTTGAATTGAAATACCCCAAGTTATCGTCACTAAGATAAAAATCAAAAATTTAATCATTAAGCCTCGTCGTCTATGCGTTTATCAGTTAAATGTCACCTTTACTTGTGCAAAAGTCAGTGGCTGGAAAAATTATACCATTGCCAAATCCTCGAACAGTTCTTCGTCAATATCCCTGTGGTGGATTTTCACGAAAACAGCCTCATCCGTTCTCAATCCAGAAAAGTCAGGGCACCAGAATTTCAATACCGGAGGCGTCTCAATGACGCCTTGTTGTGTTAGCCTGCCATCTGTCGCCCATATAAAACCCAATCACTCCAAGACGGCGCTTTTAAAAACGCGATATTAATGTCGTCAGAGCATCAAAAGATACGACGTGTTTTAAACTTAAAATCATGCAGAAAGTGGGCTACCAAAAACTTTCGATCCAAGGTTGGGTTGCGCGTCCATTGTGTCTCAAAAAGGATCATATCAATTGGCTTACGTAAGGGTGTTCAGGATTCACGACAAAAATTCGAATTAATTTAAAATTTTGAAATCTACAGATTTAGCATAACCGATGTCCGCAGTGACGTCGTAGCCATCCGTACCGTAGTCGCCTAGTGGAATTTGAACTAGCATTTCAATTGTCAGACGCGAAGTTTTACCTGTTTGGACGATTCGGGATTCGCTAAAGCTTGAGAGTTCTGTTTTTAATGTAGCTTGATAACCAGTTGCTGATGTAGGGCTACTGCCTTTATAGTTCACGCGTCCTATGTACAAGTTAGCTGATGGTTTTTGACCATAAGGAACATTACTCGTAATCACTAGTCTGGATTGACTGCCGCGGTAGACACATTGACCAGATTTCGAGCGAGATTTAACCAGCACTACGGTATCATTAAGGGACTGAATTTGATTTACAGATTTTAGAATGTCTTCGATATAGGCTTTGTCGGTTTGTGAGTCGCCCTTAACATAGATACGTTGAACCGCTTGGGCATTCATGGACGATGTAGATACTAAACCTTTAACGACGACTTGAATCGATTTCGCGCATTGTTCTGCAAACAGTGATTGGCTAATTAATGTAGCAAAAGCAAATAAAACTAAAGTTTTCATTTGGATTCTCCTTGAATGGAGGCAACTTACTAAAATAGAGGTTGAAAATCTCCTGTAGAAAAATAGACAGTAGAACTATGAATATTTTATCAGAAACAAGCACAATACGGGTCTTTTGCTCGACGACGTCCAACAATTGTTTATTTTTGGCTATGATGGTAGTTCATAACACCGTACTTCCTGATGTAAGCTCCTATCAATAGGGATAAGAGCTCACATTGAACAGTTGTTTTATACCTCATTCCGATGAGTTTACTTTTCTTTCACTATGGAACCATCGACCGGATTAAAATAGATTTCTACTTTTTTTCCATCTTTGTCTAATCCATAAATTTCATAGCATGTTCCGGGTTGCTTGAATTTTTTGATCTGGTAGCCCTGACCTTCGACTTTCTTTTTAAAGTCGTCTTCCTTCATCCATTTGTCTTTTGGTTGATCTGTGCATGTTTTTTTAGCATGGGCAGACAAGCCAGTCAGTGCGATCGCAGTTAGCAAAATAAAACGTTTCATTTTAATTCTCCTACTATTGCAAAGGGTTAATTCCCCCGCTTATAAACAGTAACGTACTAAAAGGAACTTAGTAAATGGAACTAATGGCCTATGTCAGCATAAATGCTTGATTTCATTCGGTGTAGGCCATTTGGACCATAGACAAAAGTGGCCCTGGGATTGATAGTGGGGTTAGGACAGAATTGAAATCTGTTTGTGAATGGAGCTTTTATGAGACGGAACCTTGTTTATGATCTACCCACCCGAATTTTTCATTGGCTTTTTGCTGGCCTGTTTCTGACAGGATTTGTTATAGCAAAGACAATGGATGATGATTCCCCTTGGTTTAACTACCATTCATTAGCGGGGCTAACGCTCGGGTTTGTGGTTCTGCTCAGATTAATATGGGGTATTTTTGGAACCAAACATGCCCGATTTTCTGGATTTGCGTTAAAACCGACAGACTTAGTGAATTACTTCAAAGGTATTTTAACGGGTGAAAAAAAACGTTGGGCTGGGCACAATCCGGCCTCGAGTTGGGCGGGAATAGTCATGATGTTGATGGCTCTTGGGCTAGCAATAACGGGCTATTTAATGACGTCTGGACCAAACAAAGAAACATATGAAGATGTCCATGAGCTTTTAGCCAACGGATTTATCATAGTTGTGGTTCTTCATATTGCAGGAATAGTTCTTCACACGATTCGACACAAAGAAATGATTGGACTGAGTATGATTGACGGAAAAAAAGCAGATGTGACATCAGATCAGACGATTCCTTCGGCCCAATCGGGTTTTGGTATTTTGCTAATTGGACTGGTCGTGGTATTTGGTCTTAATCTTTATAAAAATTATGACAGTTCGACAAAATCTTTGAAATTCTTTGGAACGACCCTGCAACTTTCAGAGAATGAAGGAAACGAAAAGGCCGAGGAAAAAGGTGATGACGACTAAATTGAATATTCTATTTTTTGTGGGGGGTCTGTTTTGAATCAAAAAGAAAGATTTGTAATTGTATCTGTTTTGTTGATCGTTGCGATCCTTGTAGTCTTTGATCTGTTTACAGACTTAAAAGAAGGCGTAATAGTTTGGCATATTTTTGTCGAAGGCAGTATTGCGGTTGTGGCATTGTTTGGCGTCTTTTATATTTTGCGTGGGTCGGTCGCACTTAAACACCGGCTAGAGAAAGAAATCACTGACTTTTCTCATTATAAAAAAGATGCCGAAGCTTGGAAAATGGAATCTAGAAAATATGTGGATGGTCTTTCCAAAGCGATTGATCAGCAGCTGTCCAAATGGAACCTCACCGTTGCAGAAAAAGAAGTCGCGTTTCTATTGCTTAAGGGGATGAGCCTTAAAGAAATTGCTGAAATTAGAAATACGGCAGAAAAGACGGCTCGTGTTCAATCGATGGCGGTGTATTCAAAATCGGGACTGGGCGGTCGGTCCGAGCTGTCGGCATTTTTTCTGGAGGACTTGTTAGTCCCTTTAGAGAGCGGAACCGAAGTAGCTAACGATATCCAAAATCGACCGTCTAAATGAGACAAATTTCCTTTCAGAACTTAAAAGGCCTGACGAAAACGTCATCAGGGCTGACACCTTCAGAAGTTCAGTCTCAACGCAAAAAATTTGGCGACAACGTGGTTGTCGAAGTTTCGTCAAATAGATTACTAGAAATTTTAAAAGAAACATTTCGCGATCCCATGATTTGGTTTCTGATCTGTATCGGTGCCGTGTTTTTTTTGATGGGCCAAAAAAGTGAAGGGATAACACTCTTTGTCGCCATACTTCCGCTAACTTTGATGGACGCCTTTTTACACTGGCGAACTCAGGCGTCCACACTGGGTTTAAAAAGTAATTTAGCCTCGAGAGTAAAAGTTGTTCGCGGCGGAATAGATGAAGAAATAGATTCCAAAGAACTTGTTCCCGGCGACTTATTGAAACTTATCACGGGCCTTTTTATTCCTGCGGATGGCGTGATAGAAGACGCCCATGAAATTCAAATCGATGAATCGGTATTGACCGGTGAGGCCTTTCCCATTCAAAAAATAAAGTACGTTGCAGATCCATTTAGTCAATCAGACAAACCAGAAGTGGCCGTTAACCCCAATTCACTGGCTTTTGCGGGTACTCGAGTGTTAACAGGAAGTGGACTTTTACGTATTGTTTTCACGGGACCAAATACGTCTTACGGTGAAATAGTTCAATCCGTATCGCAGATGCCACATGAACGAACTCCTTTGCAAGTGGCTATTGGCAATTTGGTCAAATACCTAATTTATATCGCGGCTGGTTTTTGCCTTTTACTGGCAGGCCTTAGAATTTACCAAGGCCACGGGTGGCTGGATGCTCTACTGAGTGCTGCGACTTTAGCGATTGCTGCGATACCGGAAGAGTTTCCCGTCGTGTTTACGTTTTTCTTGGGTGTCGGTATTTATCGTTTAGCACAAAAAAAAGCCTTGGTCAGAAGAGCCGTGTCTGTTGAAAATATTGGCCGCATCACACAGATTTGCACGGACAAGACGGGGACAATTACAACTGGAGAACTAGAACTAACTCACATTGACCCCTTGGCTGTGGGAAAAGACAGCGATGTTTTATTGGTCAGTGCACTTTCTTGTAATTCAGAAGGTAGTGACCCGGTTGATTTGGCGATTTTTAAAAAAGCAAACGTTACCGAATTGAAATTACCAACAACAACAAAACGGTTTCCGTTTACTGAAGATCGCAAACGCGAATCCGCATTTACCAAAATTGATGGCAAATCCACGATTGTAACCAAGGGTGCACCAGAAACTATTTTTAATTTGACCGATATGCCGCTTGAGCAAAAAACAATTTGGCTGGCGAAGACATCTAAATGGGCAAAAGAAGGTCACAAGATGCTTGCCTGCGCTAAAAAAGAACTAAGCTCTGAAAATGAATCACTTGGAAAAGAATTGGATTCTGGTTTTCAGTTTATGGGACTATTAGCTTTTGAGGATCCACCAAGGCCCGAAGTGGCAACGGCTGTGGAGTATGCTTATAAAAACCAAATTAAAGTCTTAATGCTCACAGGGGACCATCCTGAAACTGCGGGCGCGATTGGCAGCGAAATTGGATTGGGCCATGGTAAACCCATCGTGGTCTCTACCGAGACTGAATCTGAAAAATTTAACAAAGACTATTTCGTTTCCAATCCAAATTTTCTAAAATCGATCGATATTGTGGCCAGGTGCACGCCGCTTCAAAAACTTCAAATTGTATTGGCGCTTCGTGCTGCCGGCGAAATTGTTGCCGTCACTGGTGACGGCGTCAATGATGTTCCGGCGTTGAAAGCCGCAGACATAGGCATTGCCATGGGTTTACGTGGTTCTCGCAGCGCCAAAGAAGTTTCCTCAATTAT